>DATLAK010000185.1 GCA_035527535.1 Armatimonadota bacterium | reverse complement strand
TAGGGGCAAGGCATGCCTTGCCCCTACTGGTTTCCCCCTGCCTCGTAGGTCAACGCCGTGTCGAGCATGGTCAGGTAGTTCTCGACGGGAATGTAGCTGGGGATGGAATTGCCGGAGCCGATGGCGAATCTGCGCCGCGGCGCGCAGGCGGAAATGAGCGACCGCGTGTAGGCGCGCACCCGCTGCGGTGACGCCGCGGCGAGGGTGTTCAGATCCACTCCGCCCAAAGTGGCAATGCGATCGCCGTAGCGCGCCTGGAACTCGGGCGCGGGCAAGATGGCGTCCTCGAAAGAGTGCTTTCCATCTATGCCGACCACGGAGATAAGGTCCTCCATGATCGCCGAAACGTCACCGCAGGAGTGCAGGAAGTACGGTATCCCCTGGTCGTGGGCGATGCGCGCGAAGCGCGCGTGCCACGGCAGGAAGAGCCGGCGCAGGACCTCGGGGGAGACCAACGTCGCCGAGCGGAAGCCCATGTCATCACCTTGGAAAAGGGCGATGACGTTGGGAAGATCAACGATGTGGCGGTAGAACGATTCCATCAGCTCGCCCACCCGCGCACACACCGCGTCAACCAGGTCCGGCGCATCATAGAGGGCGACACATAACCCCTCCAGCGACAATACCTGACTGACGATCTCGAACGGCCCGCCGGCGTGATTGGTGATGAAGCCCATGCCCGCGGGCAGATGGGTCGTAACGTATTCGAGGGGGAAGAAGTCAAAGTCCTCGATATCCGGCCAGGGGTAGTTCTCGAAGTCGGCCCAGCAGGCGATGGTGCCGCGGTGCTCGTCCGCCCAGCCGCGCTGGCTGCCGAGCTTGGTCGGGTCCTCGCCGGCGATCCGGCGCCGTGGGAAATCGAACCCGATCTCCAGCCGCACGAAGTCATAGCCCATGCGATACCAGAGCTCGATGAAGTTGTCCCAGTGGGCCGCCTGGCTGGCGCGATCGGGGCCGTGGCCGACCCATTCGCGGCCGAGCAGTTCGGTGGTGATGGGCTGCCGCACGGCATCGTCCACGATATACTCGATCAGCGGCGGGCGCTCCGCCTTCTCCTCGCCCATCAGCACGCGGATGAACCGCTCGCAATCCGGCGCGGGGTTCCTCAAAGGCACGACGGGGTCAGGCATTGTTCACATTCCTCGCATGGTTTGAGTTCTTCTCGAACGAGGCGTGTCCTGCCGGCGGTCGCGGATTGGGCAGCATGTGTGCTCGCGCCCCCCGAACTGGTGCCGACGTCAGCAGTGATCCCTCAACCATGTTCTGATATGTTGATTGGGCGCGCGGTTTCAACCGCGCGAGATCACGACATGCTACTGTAGGGGCGTTCGAGGAAGGCTCGCTAAGAACGGAGCTCCTGTCTCAGGTGGCCCATTGAGGCCGCGATTGACCGCCTGCGCCGCACATGGTATAATCCACCAGCAATCAAAGACCGCAATGGCCGAGAAGGGGAGGAGTAGGCGGTAGCGCCGGGAACAGAGAGCCGGGTAAGGCCTGATTCGAGCGGAGCCGAAAGGCCTGCCTCGAGCAAGGCCGAGAGGTGAGAGCCGGCCCCGTGCACCCGCCGAACGTCGCCCCGGAGCCGTGTGCCTGATACGGTCGCGTCTTGATCGCCAGGGCACACCGGGTGCGCCCGTTAGCGCGCGTTGAGAAGGGGTGAAGCACCCCGACATGTCGGGGTGCCACTTCAAGTTGGGTGGTACCGCGTGAGACCTTGCGCCTCTCGTCCCAATCGGATGAGAGGCGTTTGTCATTCTGATGCGCGGCCAGCCTGCAGGGCGAAGACAAGGTGACGACCGGGGCGGCCCCGCCTGGCCGCCCGCAAGCATAGGGCGCCCATACCGGGGTGCCCAGACGAGGATACATTCATGCGCAGCGACGTGATCAAGCAGGGCCGGGAGCGAGCGCCCCATCGCTCGCTGCTGTACGCATGCGGCTTGAGCCGCGAGGAAATGGGCCGACCGTTTGTGGCCGTCGCCTCCAGCTTCACCGACATCGTGCCCGGCCACGTCGGCATGCGCGACCTCGAGCGCCACATCGAGCGCGGCATCTACGCCGCCGGCGGCGCCGCGTTCTGCTTCGGGCTGCCCGCCATCTGCGATGGCATCGCCATGGGCCACAAGGGCATGCACTACTCGCTGGCCTCGCGCGAGCTCATCGCCGACTCCGTCGAGTCCATGGCCGAGGGGCACGCCTTCGACGGCCTGGTGCTGCTGACCAACTGCGACAAGATCACGCCGGGCATGCTCATGGCGGCGGCGCGGCTCGACCTGCCGGCGATCGTCCTCACCGCCGGGCCCATGCTCGCCGGTCGCTTCCGCGGCGCGCGCGTGTCCTACGGGGAAACCTACTACGCGGTGGCCCAGGCGCAGAAGGGCGAGATCACCGACGCCGACCTGGAGGAGCGCGCGTACTGCGCCTGCCCCGGCGGCGGCTCCTGTCAGGGGCTGTACACCGCCAACACCATGGCCTGTCTCACCGAGGCGATGGGCATGAGCCTGACCCACGCCGGCACCGCGCTCGCCATCTCCGCCGAGAAGCGCCGCCTCGCCTACGAGACGGGCAAGCGCATCGTCGAGCTGATCGCCGAGGACCTGCGGCCGCGTATGGTCATGACCCCGGCGGCGTTTCGCAACGCCGTTCGCGTGGACAACGCGCTCGGCGGCTCGACCAATACGGTGCTGCACTTGCCGGCGATCGCGCACGAGGCGGGGGTGGACTTCGAGCTCGACTGGTTCGATCAGATCAGCCGCGTCACCCCGCACCTGACCGACATGCTGCCCGGCGGCAAGCACTTCATGGAGGACCTCGACCACGCCGGCGGCGTCCCGGCGGTGCTGCACGTGCTGCGCGAGGCGCTGGAGTCCAGCCCGACCGTCAACGGGAGCGACCTGCGCGACATCGCGGCCGCGGCGACAGTGGCGGACGACGAGGTCATCCGCCCGCTCGACCGCCCCTACCACGAGCAGGGCGGCATCGCCATCCTGCGCGGGAACTTGGCGCCCGAGGGGGCGGTGGTCAAGCAGTCGGCGGTCGCCGCGGGCATGCGCAAGTTCCGCGGCTCGGCGCGCGTGTTCGACAGCGAGGGGGCGACCAGCGCCGCCATTCTCAAAGGGGACATCAAGCCCGGGGAGGTGGTGGTGGTGCGCTACGAGGGGCCGCGCGGGGGGCCGGGAATGCGGGAGATGCTGTATCCGACGTCGCTCATCACCGGCGCGGGGCTGGGGGAGTCGGTGGCGCTGCTCACCGACGGGCGCTTCTCGGGGGCGACGGTGGGACTCTCGGCCGGACACATTTCCCCCGAGGCGATGGCAGGCGGGCCGCTGGCCCTGGTGCAGGAAGGGGACGAGATCGCGATCGACCTCGACGCGCGGACGATAGACTTGCTGGTAGCGCAGGATGAGATCGCGCGCCGGCGGCAAGCGTGGCGGGCGCCGGAGCCCAAGGTCAAGCGCGGGTGGTTGGCGCGCTATGCGCGGCTGGTGACCTCGGCGGCGTCGGGAGCGGTGCTGAGCGCGGATGGCGACGCAGGGAGGGGTGCATGATGCGAATGACAGGCGCGCAGGCGCTGTTGGAGGGCTTCAAGCGCGAGGGGGTCGAGGTCATCTTCGGCTATCCGGGGGGGGCGTTGCTGCCGATCTCGGATGCGCTTTATCACGAACAGGAGATCCGGCACATCCTGGTGCGGCACGAGCAAGCGGCGGCGCACGCCGCCGACGGCTACGCGCGCGCGACGGGCAAGGTCGGGGTGTGCCTGGCGACCTCGGGCCCCGGGGCGACCAACCTCGTCACCGGCATCGCCACGGCGTACATGGATTCGATCCCACTGGTGGCGGTCACCGGGCAGGTGGTCACCGCGGCGATCGGTCGCGACTCCTTCCAGGAGGCCGACATCACCGGCATCACCATGCCCATCACCAAGCACAACTACCTGGTCAAGGACGTGCGCGAGCTGCCGCGCGTGATCAAGGAGGCCTTCTACATCGCCTCCACCGGCCGCCGCGGCCCGGTGCTGATTGATCTGCCGCGCGACGTCGCCCAGGCCGAGCTCGATTTCGAGTATCCCGACAAGGTCGAGCTGCGCGGCTATCAGCCGCAGGCCAAGGGCCACCCACTGCAAGTCAAGAAGGCCGCGGCGCTCATTGCCGGCGCGGAGCGGCCGGTGATCATCGCCGGGGGCGGCGTGGTGGCGTCGGAGGCCGCGGACGAGCTGGCGAAGTTCGCCGAGCTCATCAACACGCCGGTGACGGCCACACTCATGGGCAAGGGCGTGTTCCCGGAGCGCAACGGGCTGTCGCTGGGGATGCCGGGCATGCACGGTACCGCCTACTCCAACTACGCCCTCAACGGCGCCGACGTCATCATCGCCGCGGGCATGCGCTTCGACGACCGCGTGACGGGCAAGCTCGAGACCTTCGCCCCCAACGCCAAGTTCATCCACATTGATATTGACCCGGCGGAGATCGGCAAGTCGGTGCCGCCGGCGGTGCCCATCGTGGGCGACGTCAAGCTCGTGCTCCAGGCGCTGATGAAACGCCTCGACCAGCAGGATCATTCGCCGTGGCTGGCGCAGATTCAGGAGTGGAAGGAGCGCTACCCGCTGTCCTACAAGGGGGACGGGCTGAAACCGCAGATGATCGTCGAGGAGATCCATAAGATCACGGGGGGCGACGCCATCATCACGACCGAGGTGGGACAGAACCAGAGGTGGGCGGCGCAGTTCTACCCCTGCCAGCGGCCGCGGCGGTTTCTGTCGTCCGGCGGCCTGGGCACCATGGGCTACGGGTTCCCGGCGGCGATCGGGGCGCAGGTTGCGTTCCCGGACGCCGTGGTGTGGGACATCGCCGGCGACGGCAGCATCCAGATGAACATTCAGGAGCTGGCGACGGCGGTGGCGAACAAGCTGGCGGTGAAGGTGGCGATCCTCAACAACTGCTACCTGGGCATGGTGCGCCAGTGGCAGGAGCTGTTTTTCGGCGGGCGCTACTCGTGCGTTGACGTGTCGTGCGGGATGCCCAACTTCGTCACGCTGGCGGAGGCCTACGGCGCGGTGGGGATACGCGTGGAGCAGGAGCAGGAGGTGCGGCCGGCGCTGCGCAAGGCGATGCGCGTGCGCGATCGCCCGTGCCTGATTGACTTCCGCATCAACCGCGAGGAAAACGTGATGCCGATGGTGCCGGCGGGCGGCTCCATTGACCAGATGATGATTGATTAGCGCATGGAGCATAGGCGCCCTCGCCTGTGCGGGCGACGACACGGCCGGGGCGGCCATGCTCCATACGGGAGGGACCAGATGCGACACACCATCTCTGTGCTGGTAGAGAACCAACCCGGGGTGCTCGCCCGCTGCGCGGGGTTGTTCGCGCGGCGCGGGTTCAACATCGAGAGCCTGGCCGTCAGCACCACCGAGGCCCCCCAGACCTCGCGCATGACGATCGTGGTCGAGGGGCCGGAATGGGTGCTGGAGCAGATCAGCAAGCAGCTCTACAAGCTGCGCGACGTCATCAAGGTGCTCGACCACATCGGCGACCCGGTGGTCTCGCGCGAGCTGGCGCTAATCAAGGTCAAGGCGCACCCCGACGCGCGCAATGAGATCATGCAGGTCGCGGCCATCTTCCGCAGCAACATCGTGGACGTCGCCGCCGACACCCTCATCATCGAGGCCACCGGCAACGAGGAGAAGATCAGCGCCCTGGAGAACCTGTTGGCGAAGCACGGCATCGTCGAGATGGTGCGCACCGGCAAGGTCGTCCTCGTGCGCGGGGCCAAGCAGACGTGAGTCAAGCACGTCGAGATGGGCGGAGGTGCGTGATGCGCGGTGGATTGGCGAAGGATCTGCTGGTATTCGCGCTGGGGCTGGTGCTCGGCTACTTCTTCGCCGTGTACGGCGGCGCCAAGTTGGTGCAGAGCATCGCCGGGCGCGTCCCCGAGGTCAACCTCAGCCGCCCCGCGGTCGTGCTCATCCTCATCGCGGCGGTGGTGCTGACCCTCATCTTCACCTCGCGCGGGCGCAAGTAGCGCCATGAACGAGATCGTCTCACCCGGCCAGGCCGAGGCCATCGTGCGCGCGGTCGCGGCGGCGTTAGGGGGCGGCGGCGTCGCGCTGGCGGTGGTCGGTGCGCTGTTCGGCGGGCGGCGCCGGCGGGCGCTGATTCTGGGCGGGCTGCTGGCGGCCGCGGGCGGGCTGGTCTATATCCTGTGGATGGTCTATAATCTCCTTACCGCCCGCCTCGGCCTGGACAGCGTCCGGGCGCTGGTCATCAACCTCGGCATCTTCGTCGCCGTGGGGCTGTTCTACGGCGTGCTGGCGGCGAGGGCTTGGCGGTGGGCTGGCGGGAGCCAGGGGGCGGAAAGAAGTCGCTGCGGGTGAGCATGCGTGGACGAGGCACAGCGCAGAATCCTGCTAACGGAGGTAGGTAATGGTTACGGTTTACTACGACGACGACGCCGACTTGGGGCTGCTCAAGGGGAAAACGATCGCCATCATCGGCTATGGTATCCAGGGGCGCAGCCAGGCGCTGAATCTGCGCGACAGCGGCCTCCAGGTAGTGGTCGCGGACCTGCCCGACTCGGTCAACTGGAAGAAAGCGGCGCAGGACGGGATGAACCCCATCGCCACCCCCGATGCGGCCAAGCAGGGCGACCTCATACAAATCCTGACCGAGGATCACGTGCAAGCCGCCGTCTATCGGAGCCAGATCGCGCCCCACCTGGCGGAGGGCAACGCCCTGGTGTTCTCGCACGGCTTCAACATCCACTACCACCAGATCGTCCCCCCGGCAACGGTGGACGTTTTTATGGTCGCGCCCAAGGGACCGGGGGCGCTGGTGCGCGCGCTCTATGAGGAGGGGCGCGGAGTGCCCGGCCTGCTGGCGGTGCACCAGGACCACACCGGCAAGGCCAAGGAGCTGGGTCTCGCCTATGCCAAGGGCATCGGTTGCACGCGCGCCGGCGTGCTCGAGACCACCTTCAAGGAGGAGACCGAGACCGACCTCTTCGGCGAGCAAGCGGTGCTGTGCGGCGGCGTCTCCGAGCTCATCAAGGCCGGCTTCGAGGTGCTAACTGAGGCGGGCTACCAGCCGGAGAGCGCCTACCTGGAGGTGTGCCACGAGCTCAAGCTCATCGTTGATCTCATCCACGAGCATGGCATCCAGGGCATGCGCAAGCGCGTCAGCGACACCGCGGAGTATGGCGACATGTCGCGCGGGAGGCGGGTGATTGACGAGCACGTGCGTGACGCGATGCGGAAGCTCCTGGCCGAGGTGCAAAGCGGGGAATTCGCGCGCGAGTGGATTCTGGAAAACCAGGCAGGGCGCCCGGTGTTCAATGCGCTGGAGGCGCAGCAGGCGGAGCATGAGCTAGAGCAGGTGGGGGCGCAGTTGCGCGAGATGATGCCATGGCTGACGCGATAGGAGTATGACCGAGCTGCAGGAGGCCCACCGAGATGACCGCCACTAGCGCGGCACAGAGGAAGCGGAAGAGCACCAAGACCCGAATCGCCATCTTCGACACTACCCTGCGCGATGCCGAGCAGTGCCCGGGCGGCAGAATGAGCACGTCGGAGAAGTTGCAGGTCGCCCATCAGTTGGCCCGGTTGGGGGTGGATGTGATTGAGGCCGGGTTCCCCTATTCGTCGCCGGGTGATTTCGAGGCGGTGCGGCAGATCGTGAAAGACGTGCAGGGGCCGACGATCACTGCGCTCAGCCTCTGCCGGCCCGAGGGTATTGACCGCACCGCCGAGGCCTTGCGGGGCGGCAAGCGGGTGCGCCTCCACGTTTTCCTCAGCACCTCCCCTCAGCATCGGGAGGCGATCCTGCGCAAGACCAAGGACGAAGTGATCGAGCTGGCAGTGGCCTCGGTGAAGCGCGCGCGCCAGCAGGTGCCGGAGGTGGAGTTCTCCCCCATGGACGCCACCCGCACCGAGTTCGATTTTCTGTGCCAGGTCGTCGAGGCGACCATCGAGGCGGGCGCCGCGATCATCAACATCCCGGATACCCTGGGCTACGCCCTACCGCAGGAGTTCGGCGACCTCATCCGCCGGCTGCGCGAGTCGGTGCCCAACGCCGACCGGGTGGTTTTCAGCGTACACTGCCACGACGACCTGGGCCTCGCCACCGCCAACTCGCTGGCGGGGGTGCAAAACGGCGCCACCCAGGTGGAGTGCACCATCAACGGCTTGGGCGAGCGCGCCGGCAACGCGGCGCTGGAGGAGATCGCGCTCATCCTCGACACCCGGCGCGAGTTGAAGCGCCGGTTCGCCACCGGCATCAACCTCAAGGAGATCTACCGCAGCTCGCGCCTGGTGCGGGACATCACCGGCATCGCGGTGCAACCGAACAAGGCGATCGTCGGGGCGAACGCGTTCGCCCATTCCTCCGGGGTGCATGTTGACGGCGTGATCAAGCTGCTCAAGCAGCGGCAGAGCTTCGAGATCATCCGGCCGCAGAAGATCGGGCTGGAGAAGAGCGAGATCGTGCTCACCAGCCGCTCGGGCCGCAAGGCAGTGGGACACCGGCTCTCGGAGCTGGGCTATCAACTGGGCGCCGCCGAGTTGGAGCAGACCTATCAGCGCTTCCTGGTGCTGGCCGACCAGCGTAAAGAGGTCAGCGACGACGAGCTGGAATCCATCGTCGCCGATGAGCTGCGCCGGGTGCCGGGCGTTTATCAGCTGGACTATCTTCACGTCGTCGGCGGCAGCGGGGTCATGCCCTCGGCGACGGTGCGCCTGCTGCGCGAGGGGAAAGAGTTGACCGCCGCCGCCTTGGGCGTGGGGCCGGTGGACGCGGTCTACAAAGCGATAGACTCACTGGTGCAGGAGCGCCACCGCCTGGTGGACTTCTCGGTCAAGTCGGTCACCGGGGGCACCGACGCCCTGGGCGAGGTGTACGTGCGGTTGGCGGACGAGGATGACCACGAGTTCAGCGGCCGCGGGTCGAGCACCGACATCATTGACGCCAGCGCCAAGGCGTACGTGCAGGCCCTCAACCGCCTGGCTGACCGGCGCACCCTGCGGCGCGGTCGCCGCAAGGTCAAGCGCCCCGCCTGAGCGACGGGCGGGGACTGTCCCTACGTGGACTGTACCCGCCCGCAAGGGGACAGTCCCCGTTCGGGGACAGTCCCGACGCCGGAGCACATGACCACTATCGCCATAGACGCCTCGGCGCTGGCCGGGGCGATGTCGGGCACCCCGCGCTACATCCGGGAGCTGATTCGCGCCCTGGGGATGCTGCCGACGCAGGAGAAGTTCCTCATCCTGCACCGCGGCCGGCGCGCGCAGGCGCCGGTGCCCCCGACGATGGAGACGGTAGCGGCCAACGTGCCGCTGTGGCTGAGCGTGTTCGTGCCCTACGCGCTGGTGCGCAAGCGCTGCCGGCTCATCCACTTTCCCTATGCAGCGATGCCGCCCTGGCTGCCGTGCTCGTCGGTCACGACCGTCCACGACCTGGCCTTCGTACGACACCCCGAATGGTTCACGCCGCGCATGGCGCACATGCTTCGTCGCACTTGGCTGCCGGCCATCCGGCGAGCGGACCACCTCCTGTGCGTGTCCGAGTTCACCCGACGCGAGGTGATGGAATTGCCGGGAACCGAGCCCGGCCGGATCACGGTCGCGCACCACGGGGTGGGGTCGATGTGGCACTTGAGCAGGGAACAGGAGGGGCTCGCCCATCCCAACCAGGGGCGCCCCTACATCCTCGCGGTCGGTACCATCAGCCCCCGTAAGAACTACGCCCGGCTGATTGAAGCCTTCGCCCAGGCGTCGCCGCAGCTCGGGGGGCTGGACCTGTGCATGGTCGGCAGCCCCGGTTGGGGAGTGGACAACCTGGCCCAGGTGGCGGCGCAGTACGGCGTCGGTGCCCGCGTCAGGCTCCCCGGCGCTGCCAGCGACCACGACCTGCTGGCCTGGTACCACCACGCGCAGGCCCTCGCTTTCGTCTCGTTGTACGAGGGCTTTGGCCTGCCTTTGCTGGAGGCGATGGCGCAGGGCGTTCCGTGTCTCACCTCCAACGGTTCGGCGCTGGCGGAAGTGGCTGCGGACGCGGCCGAACTGGTGGACCCACTGGACGCAGCCGCCATCGCCGAAGGCCTGGTGAGGGTCTGTGTGGACGCTGACTTGAGGGCGCGGCTGCGCGAGCGCGGACTGGCGCGCGCACGGGAGTTCACCTGGGAGGCGTGTGCCCGTACTACGATGCAGGCGTATCGCGCAGCGCTCTCCAGGTGACCGCTAATTCCCAATTCCGGGGACAGTCGACTTAATTATCGCCGCTCAAGCACAACCTGCAGCCCAAGCGCCCGCGCCGCCGCAACCAGCATGGGCAACGTAACCGCGTGCCGGCCGCTCAGCCACCCGGTGACGGTAGAACGGTCCACGCCCAGCGCCGCCGCGAGCGCCTTCTGACCGCCCCGCCGCCCGGCTTCCCCCCCGCAGCCGGTCAATAATAGCCCAAACCTCATCCTCCATGCGCGCACCCCGAACTCCCATGCAACAAACCTCGTGCCAGAAGAAATCCCGCGCCCTCATGGCCGTAACCCGCGCCCTCGACCGCCTGGCAGGAATTGTGGACCACTGCCGCGAACGAAGCCGCCGGGGGGCTGGGCCCGCCCTGCCCCCCGATAGCGCCAAAGCGCGGAACACGGCAAGGCCCACTTGCCGACTGGCGGGCACTTGCGGCCGGCGACCGCGGCGGCGACGGAGGCCCCTCATGATCGAAGGTATCCGGGTCAAGCAGCTCACGCGACATGTTGACGATCGCGGCTACTTGATGGAGATCCTGCGCGACGACGACGAGCTGTTTATCAAGGTCGGCCAGGTTTACGTCAGCACCTGCTACCCCGGGGTGGTGAAGGCGTGGCACGCCCACCAGCGCCAGACCGACAACTTCTGCGTGGTCAAGGGCCACGCGAAGATCGGCCTCTACGACGGGCGCGAGGATTCTCCGACCTACCGCCAGACCGCCACCTTCGTGCTGGGGGACGCCAATCCCATCCTGCTGCAGATCCCGCCGCTGGTGTGGCACGGGCAGATGGCGCTGGGCAACGAGATGTCGTACTTGCTCAACCTCCCGACCGAGCACTACGATCGGGAGCATCCGGACGAGCTGCGCGTTGACGCATTTGACAACGACTTCAACTACGACTGGGCGGTGTGCAGTCGGTAGGCGCGGAGGCAGATGGCTAGGGCCGACGAATCGGCCCGCCACGTCCCCAGGTCAGAGACCGGCGGCTAGGTCGCATTGCGACCGCCGTGGCGGCGGAAGGTCCTAGCCAGATGGCGGCCTTTAGGCCTAGCCAGCGGTCTGCACAGCGGACCTAGCCGCTGCGGAGGCAGACCTTGCGCATCGGCATAGACGCCCGCACCCTCGGCGCCCCCCGCATCACCGGCGTCGAGCGCTACGTGCGCAATCTGATCGCTCATCTCGGGAGGTTGCCCGAGCTGCCCGAGTGCCTGCTCTACGTTGACTCCCCCGACCTCGCCGCCGGGCCGCCGGTGGAGCTCGGACCCGCCATGCGCATGCGGCTGGTGCCGCCGGGCCGGGGCTGGCTGCGCGCGCGCCTGCCGCTGGCGGCGCGGGCGGACCGCGTGTCGGTGCTGCACTTCCCCGCGACGGTGTTGCCGCCGCTGCTGCCGTGCCCGGCGGTGGTGACGGTTCACGACCTGGCCTTTGAGTTCTTCCCCCAGTCATATGACCCTGCGGACCTGCGCATGCAGCAGCGCGGCGCGCGCAAATCCATCCGGCGGGCGCGTCACGTCATCGCGGTCTCACACGCGACGCGGGATGATGTCCTTCGCCTCTACCGTCGCCGCCCGGACCATATCACCGTTACTCCCTCGGGCGTCGAGGAACGTTTTCTCAACGCGAAGGAATCAACGCCGCCCCAAGGCTGGCCGGGTGAGTACTTGCTCTACGTCGGCGCGCTGGCGCCGCGCAAGAACCTGATGTCCCTGCTGGAGGCCTACGCCCGCGCGCGGACGGAGGGGGTCACTGCGGCGCTGGTGCTGGCGGGTGCGGGCGCGCCGCACTACGTGGCGGCGCTGCGCAGCAAGGCCATCGGCTTGGACCTGCTCCGCGACGTCATCTTCGCCGGCTACCTGCCCGACGAGCTTCTGCCCGCCGCATACCTGAACGCGCGCGCGTTCACCTACCTGTCGCTGTACGAGGGCTTTGGCTTGCCGGTGGTGGAAGCGATGGCGTGCGGAACGCCGGTGATAGCGTCGGCCTCATCCTGTTTCCCCGAGATCGTGGGCGACGCTGGCATACTGGTGGACCCGGGCGATGTTGCGGCCCAGGCAGCAGCCATTGTCTCGCTGCTGACCGATGACAGCAGGCGGCGCGAGCTGGCTGCGAAATCCCGCGCCCGCGCGCGGCAGTTCTCGTGGGACGAGGTCGCTCGGCGGACCCTGGAAGTGTACCTCGCGGCGCGATGACCGGGGTGCCGTAAGCAGGGCCGGCAAGCACCGATCGCAGTAGAGTTGACGCTGCCGAGGCCGACGACGCACTACGCCACCGGAGGCGTCCTGATGATCGGCTGCTTCCACCGCCCGGAGAAGTAGTACGCGAGGCTCAGCGCCGCGCTGGCGGCGACGCCGATGAGCATCGCGTACCAGATGCCCGCTTCACCGTGGAGGTAGCGCGGCAAGATCATCGCCAGCGGCAGCCGAATCCCCCACAGGCCGATGACCGAGATAATGGTCGTCCACGCCGTGTGCCCGGCGCCGTTGATCACCCCGTTGCTGGCGAACAGCAGGGCGTAGAACACGTAGGTGATGCCGACGATGCGCAGGTAGCCGACGCCGATGGCGATGACCTGGGGGTCGCTGACGAAGGCGCGCAGGAACACCGCGGGGATGCTCACCGCCAGCGCCGAGATCACCAGCGAAATCCCGCCGCTCAGCAGCAGCCCCCAGCGGAAGACGTCGCTGACGCGCGCGTAGCGCCGGGCGCCGATGTTCTGTCCGGCGAGGGTCGAAATCGCCATGCCCATGGTCAGCGCCGGCAGAAACGCGACCTGGTCAATGCGAATGGCCGCGCCGAAGGCGGCATCGGCGCTCGCCCCGAAGGCGCTCACGAGGCTGACGATGACCACCAGGCTCACCGACACCACGGACTGCTGGATCATCGCCGGAAAGCCGATCCTCACCAGCAGCCAGGCCGTCGGGGCGTCTATGCGGGGGTGGCGCCAATCCGGCCGCACCAGCGGGCGTCGGCGGCTGATGTGCACCATGAGCGCCGCCACCGCTGCCGCCTGCGCTACGATGGTGGCCCAGGCCGTGCCGTTGAGACCCAGGCGCGGGAACCCCAGCCAGCCGAACATCAACAGCGGGTCGAGCACAACGTTGATGGCCACCGAGATCGCCTGAAAATAGACCGGGGTCGCGGAATCACCGACGCCGCGCAGCATGGCGCCGATGAGGAATAGGCCGAAGCTGAAAGGCAGGGTCCACAGGAAGATCCGCAGATAGCCCGCAGCTGGCGGCAACACGTCGGGCGGGGTATTCATTGTCATCAGCAGGCGCTGCGTCACCACCAGCCCGATGGCAAGAAAGACGAAGCTCAGGCCGCCGACGAGGGTGATTGAGGTCTGCACCACGGCCTTGAGCCGATCCCAGTCGCGCGCACCGGCGTACTGTGCGATCAGGATGTTGGTGGCCAAGGTGAGCCCGGCGGCGACGGAAATAAGGACGAACACCGCGGGCAGGCTGACGGTGACCGCGGCGAGAGCGGTGGTGCCCAAGAACCTGCCCACCCAGAAGGCGTTGATAAGGCTGTACGTCGTCTGCAGCAGGCTCCCCGCCAGCATGGGCATGGAGAAAGCCAGCAGATGCCGCGGTATGCTGCCGGTGGTCAGATCGCGGGCGACCCGCCGCGCCGGGAGGTCGCTCGCGGTTTCCTGGGTGTCGGGGCTCACGCAGGGGATTGTACCCGAAACCGACCGCGGGCGCGATAGCCGGCGCGGACTACTCCGCGCCGGCGTCGGATGGGGAGGGCTTCATGATGAGGGTGCGGATGGGGTATGGGATCTCGATGCCCTCCTCCCGGAAGCGCCGATGGAGGGCCTTGATGAAGTCGGACCGCAGCTTGTACTGGATGCCGAAGTCGCGCACCCGCAGCACCACCACGAAGGTGATGGCGGAGTCGCCGAATTCCTTCCAGCGCACCACCGGCTCCCAGTCGGTGGCGGAGCCTTCCACCGCCTGCATGACCTGCTTGGCGAGGGCGATGGTGACATCCTCGACGTGCTGGAGGTCGCTGTCATAGGAGACGCCGCACGAAACGTAAACGGACATCTCCTGCACCGGCAGGAAGTAGTTGGTGATGACGCTCTGGCTCAACTTCGAGTTGGGGATCACGACCACGTTGTTGGCCCACAGCCTGATCTTGGCGTTGCGCCACCCGATCTCCTCGACGAAGCCCTCATCGCCCGACTCCAGCCGGATGAAGTCGCCCACGGAGATGGGCTTGTCCACCGTCAGGTAAAGCCCGGCGAAGAGGTTCGAGAGCGTATCCTGCAAGGCGAGGGCTACCGCCAGGCCGCCGATGGCGCCGGTGGCGAGCAGGGGACTGATGTCAACGTCGGCGATCCTGAGCACGTACAGCAGGCCCAGAGCCAGCACCAGGATATTGACGGTCTTGCGAACGAGCACCGCCTGATGGGTGATGTCCCTGGCGGCTCCGGCGCGGGCGGCGGCGGCCCTGACCCGCCACGCCACCAGTCCGTTGAAGATGCGCAGCGCGGTCCAGATCGCGAGCACGAGCCAGGCGATGCCGAAGACCTTGGCCGCGACTGCCACGACCCGGGGGGTCCACGGCAGGGTGTCGAGGCTCCAGGCCGCGGCGTACAGCCCCAGCAGCAGCAGGCCCCACACCACCAGCCCACGCAGGGGCACCAGGATCACATCGTCCAGCTCGGTTTCGGTGCGCCGCACCAGTGGCCCCAGGACTCGCAGCCACAGCAGGCGTACCGCGAGCATCGCCAGCACAAAGCCGAGCAGAATGCCACCCGCGGTCACCAGGTCACGCGCGGAAGACGACAATCGCCACGTCATCGCCAGCATGGCTGCTCCTTTCGCCTCGCCCCGCCCCCACCGCGAGCGCCCGTACCTCTATTGCACCACCGGCGCCCCCTTGGTTCGCCCGACGAGGGTGTGGCTGATCGCGGCCCCGAAGTAATCGCGGAAAATGCGGTAGTAGAATAGCTCTTCCTTGCAGTTCAGACTACCTCCGTCGGGGAGGCGGCGCTGAGCTTGGAACTCGGCGTCGGAGATGAGGTGCTCGGCACGCGCCGCGAGCAGATCACCCACTCCCGCGCCTTCCCAGAACTTGGCCTTGGGTCGGTTGAGCACCTGCGGCGGGAGCAGTCCCTCCATGGCGCGGCGCAGGATCCACTTCTCGACCGCGGCGCCGTTATCGCTGATCTTCATCTGTGGCGGGATGCGCAGGGCGTAATCCACCACCTCGCGGTCGAGGAACGCGGTGCGCGCCACCAGACCATGGCCGGCGGAGCAGCGATCCACGCGCTGCAGGGCGGTGTTGTGCAGCCGTCCGGTGATGTCAATCAGCTCGTCGGGCAGCTCGGCCGGATCGAGGTGCTTCAGGTAGGCATAGCCGGCGAACAGCTCATCCCCGCCCTCCCCCGACAAGACCGCGGGCACGTGATCGGCGGCCAGGCGACCGACCAGGAAGTTGGTGATGCTGGAGCGCACCAGCAGCGCATCGAAGGATTCCAGGTGGTAGATGACCTCGGGCAGCACTGCCAGCATCTCGTCCACCGTACATACGCGCTCGTGATGTTCGGTGCCGACGAAGTCTGCAACCGCTCTGGCGAAGCCCAGATCGGGCGCCCCCGCGACCCCCACCGCGAAGGTGTGCAGCACCGGCACCTGGCGGCGCGCCAGCGCCGTCATCGTCGCCGAATCCAGTCCGCCCGAGAGCCAGGCTCCCGCCTGCCCGGGACTCACGCGCTTGCGTACCGATGCCACCAGCCGCGCGCGCAATTCCGTCGCCACGTGCTGCGCCGGCGAGTCGAGTGGCGGCCGCAGCTCCAGCCGCGCATATTCCACCAGGCCCGCTTGCGGGTCGTAATAGTGCCCCGGCGGAAACTCGCGAATGTCTTCCGCCCAGCCCGCCAGCGCCTTCAGCTCCGAGGCGAAGCAAACGGCGCCCTGGTGACGACCGAGGTACAACGGCGACCGGCCCAACATGTCGCGCGCCAGGAAGACCCCCTCGCTGCCGGCGATGGACAGCGCAAACGGCCCGTCGAGCTGACCGACAACTGCGGGACCCTGGGAGCGATATGCGTTTTCGAGCGCCTCCAGCGGACAGGTCGCGCCGACGGCCAGTTCGGGCCAGTTATGGATCTCGCCGTGAAGCACGGTGCGATGGCGGCGAATGTTGATTGCGGATTGCGCCTGGGCGTGCGGCCACACCTGGCCGAAGGTGGCGGCGTCGTGGGATGCGATCATGCGGCCGGCATTGCCGCGGTGGGCGATGGTCGCCAGCGCCTGTTCGATCAGGCGCTCCTCGTTGCTCCTGGCTACTCCGACGATTCCTGCCATCTGCTCGTCCCTCCTCACCGGCTGGGGGCGGATTGGCAGCCGACGTATGTGTATTGGCGTAACAGAGAGCAACCGCGGCGGAGTCGGCGACCGGAGGCAGGCGCGTCACCATGACACTACGGCCGACGTCGGGCGAGGGCCGTTGGCCTCGCTCGCGTTCATGCGCGGGCACTGACACCCGCGCACGCTTGCGGAGAACACCAGGGCGGTGAGACAGCGGGAAAATGGTTGCCTTGGCGAGTCCACTCGGCCTACGCCGCAGGTCTCTCGCTGTTCAATCCATCACTGACAGTCTACCACACCAGGCTCACGAGGTCAAAGCATTTGATCGCCGATGAATGTTGGCATGACCAACAATCCGCGCGTGCAAAGGATTGTCGGAGCAGGCGGCGAAAAGCAAGCGCGCGCGGCAGCCGGCCGGAATGAGAGGTGCGTGATGCTGAAAGGGATTCCGCCCATTATCTCGCCCGAACTGATGCACGTGCTGCTGAGCATGGGCCACGGCGACGAGCTGGTGCTCGCCGACGGCAACTTCCCGGCGGCCACGCACGCGCGGCGGCTGGTGCGGCTGCCCGGCCACGGCGTGCCGCCGGTGCTGGAGGCGGTGCTGCGCTTCTTCCCGCTTGACACCTATGCCGACGATCACGCGGTGGTGATGTCGGTGGTCCCCGGTGATCCCACCGTGCCGGTGATCTGGGACCAGTACCGCCGCCTGCTGGCCGCCGCCGAGGGGCGCGAGATCAAGCTCACCGAGATCGAGCGCATGGCGTTCTACGAGCGCGCGGGGCGGGCGTTTGCGGTGGTGGCCACCAGCGAGTCGGCGCTCTACGCCAACCTCATCCTGAAAAAGGGCGTGGTCGCCTGAGGATTCCCGTGGATCGTCGCGATCGCCCTCTCGACGACGAAATGCTCGGCCGCCGGCCGGCGGCAGGAGGAGATAACGATGGTCATCACCACCACCCCCAGCATTGAGGGGCATCCCATCAAGGCCTACCACGGCGTCGTCTGCGGCGAGGCGATCCTGGGCGCCAACATCATGCGCGATTTCTTCGCCAGCATCACCGACATCGTCGGCGGGCGCGCCGCCGCCTACGAGCACGAGCTAGGGCGCGCGCGCCAGATCGCCTTCGACGAGATGTCCCACCAGGCTGCGGCGCTGGGCGGCAACGCCGTCGTCGGGGTTGACGTAGATTACGAGGTCGTGCGCGACGGCATGCTTATGGTGAGCGTCAGCGGCACCGCTGTCACTATCGAGTAGTTCGCGTCGGCGCGCATGGCTCCCGCTCCGGTTCGATGATCGGTAAACCGCTCCGGTTCGCCTTCCGTCGTTAGTCAAGGAGGCTCATGATGCCCCTGATCCATGTCCGACACTACCCGACCAGAGACCTGACCGCCGACTGGCGTCCCGGGGACGCCGCGGGCCTCGCCCGCCTCCGGAACGAAAGCGCCCCCGGCTGGCCGGGCGGATTCGGCGGCGCGCACGAGCAGACGCCCGAGGAGGCGGAACGCCAGCTCAAGGAGCAGGACCGCCTGGCCGCTTTCGTCGCCGAAACCGATGGTCGCTTCGTCGCCTACTGCGACCTCAATGCCCAACGGGGGGACCGCCACGCCTACATCCCACACCTCAACGCCCACCCCGTTTACCACGGGCGCGGCTTCGGCAAAGCGGTGCTCCTGAGCTGCGTCGAGAAGGCGATGGAGCTGGGCTTCGACCAGGTGCATCTGGGCACGTGGGCGGGCAACCTCAAGGCGGTGCCGCTCTATAAGAAGGCGGGCTTCATGTGGGTGCCGGAGACCCAGGCATGGATGCTCAACTTCGTCCCGTTCGCGCTGCGCCACCCCCTGGCGCGCCCGTTCTTCGAGCGCCACAACTGGTACGACACTCAGGTGCGCGACCTCGCTCTGCTCGAGGACGCCTACCGCCACGGCGAGGTGCGGGCCTTCGAGTACCTGTGGCGCGCCGATGGTGACCTGCTGCGGATGGTCTTCGACCGCCACTCCTGGGGCTTGCTGGAGATCGAGACCAACGAGCTGCGGGTCGGCTGTTACTTGCCGGGGGAGAAGGTCATTGCCGACCTGCCGCAGGCGATCCGCTGGGAGATCGAGAGCAAGCGCGGGCGCGACTTGCAGGCGGTAATCGTCTGCCGGCCCGATCCCGGCATCGCGTGCGACTTCCAGGGGTCATTCACCGTGCGCGGGTGCGAGGTGCGGTCGGCCGAGTTCGTGGTGGCCCCCGATATCCGCGACAAGGAGAAGGCGCCCTTCGCGCACATTATCAGGTCGGCGGTGCTGCTCGACGGCGAGCCCGTGGAGCTGGCGGCGGGCATGGACTTGCGGCAGCCCGCCGCCGTGGAGGTCGAGCGCGACTTCGTGTCCCTGCGCCCGCGGCAGCAACAGCAGGTGCTGCTGCGGGTACGGTCCAACCTGGAGCAGCCGGCGCGGGTGCGGGTGGCGGCCTCGTCGCCCGGCGGTGCGCGGATGAAACGCCAGGCGGCATTGCTGCAGATGCAGCCCCACAGCTGCAAACAAGTGCCGGTGCTGCTGACTCCCGAGGGGGCCGGGCAAGTTGACATTACGGCGCAGGTGAGCCTCCGGGTTGGGCGGCGCACTATCCGCGCCAAGGACGCCCGCGTCGCCCTGCGCGCGCGCGGGCCGGGCGACCTCGTGGGCTCGGCGGACGAGGATCGCGCCATCCTGGAGAGCGACAGCCTGCGGGTCGTCCTCGACCGCGGCGGCCATCTGCGCGTGTTCGACCGGATGCGCGATGGGGAGAAGGCGGGGCCGATCTCGTTGATCCGCTTGCCGCCACCGGCGCTGGGGCCGCCGTTCGTTTGGCAGGAGTTCTTCACCGGCCGGCGGCTGGATGCCGCCATCGAGCGGCATGCGGGCGCGCTGACGGCGGTGGTGCGCTGCGAGTCGGTGCAGCGCCCGGGCGTGCTCCTGGAGCGGCGGATCGCCCTGACGCATCGGCCGGTGGTCGAGATCCGCGACGCCGTCATCAACACCACCGCCGAGACGCTCGACCTCACGGTGCTGCGCCACGCCCGGGCGGAGGAGCACCAGCAATACGCGGGTCTGCCCGCGCCCGGTGGTATCAGCGAAGCGCCGAGTGAGGGCGCCGGTCTTGGACTGTACCACCTGCGCGCAGGCGACGAGGACGCGGACTGGCCCGAGGGCTGGACCTGCGTGTGGGATGAGCGCGGCTACGCGGTAGGTTTGATCTGGGAGCAGGCCTCGCGGGTCGAGCGGCAGGGGTGGCGCGTGCAGCAGTCGCTGGGGCGCCTGCAGCCGGGCGCGCGGGCCGAGGCGCCGGCGTTGCATGTCTTCGCCGGCCCGGGCGGCGCGCAGGCCGTTCGCTCGTGGTGGCAAACGCTGCACGGGGATAAAGCCGACACCTTTGGCGCGGGCGAGCCGGCCCCCTCCTCGCCCGCCATCGAGTTCGGATTGGAACCCAGTCCGACGATCGTCACGCCCGAGGGCGCGCAAGTTCGCGCCTTTGCTCGTTCCGCGGGCCGGCGGAAGCTGTCGGGGCGGCTGCGCCTGGCGATGCCCCCGGGCGCGCACGCCGACCAGCGGATCATCGCTTTCGACGATCTCGACCAGGCCCACCCCGTGGCCTCGACGATCGGGGTCAAGCCCGCAAGCCGCGCGCGGCCGGGCGTCGCCGCCGCGCGCGCCGAGCTGCGGCTCGAGGAAGTCACCTACCGCCGCGACCTCCCGCTCGTCCTGCTGCCCAAGCAGCCGCCCGTGATCGAGGAGCGCGCGCAGGACGGCGTGCTCGCGCTGCGCGCGGCCCCCATGACCCTGCGCGTGGATCCCGCGTTTTGCGGCTGCGCCGTATCGCTGACCTGGCAGGGGCGCGAGCTGCTGCACTCCGGGTACCCCGATGCGGGGCCTTTCATGTATTGGAACCCCTGGTTCGGCGGCATCTGGCCGCAGCTCGGCGACCTCGGGGCTCTGCTGCACCACGAGAAGTTTCGCGCGCGCTTCATTTCGCGCCAGGGGCGCAGCGGCGCTACCTGGCGGGGGATCGGGGTCTCCTGTTCGCCCAAGCACGAACGCGGCCGCAATGTGCGGCTGACGCTGGAGTACATGCTCCTACCGGGCCTGCCAGTGCTGGCGCTCGGCGTCGCGTGCGCCAACCGGCACGAGGCGTCAGCTCGCTTCGAGGCCGGGGCTGATGTCTGGCTGGCGCTCGGGGGCAAACCGACCGACGTCATACTCGTGCATCGGGCTGGCGAGCCGGGGGCGGTGCGCCATCGGCGGCCCGATCACGTCTCGGTGAGCTGCGCGCCGTGGGGGATCGTCGAGAACCCCGCCGCCCGGTGCGCCGTCTTGCTGACGAGCGGCTCGCTGCACGCCGCGCGCGCGGGGGTGGACCTCAGCGGCCGCGACGGGTACCATCTGGTGGCCCGGTCATGGGGCACGCTGGAGCCGGGGCAACGCTGGCGCTCTGTGCTCTATCTTGCCTGCGGCGGCACCGCACGGCAAGTGCAGCCTTGGTGCTGCTTATCGGGCTGCGGCCACTTGCCCTGAGGCAGCGATCTAAGCTCAAGCCGACCTGCGCGCCCAAGCACATCATTTGTGCGCCTCTGGCGTCATCACCGATCAGGAGGGCATGTTCATCTATCGCGGCCACATGACGCTGGGCGGCGCGGTGCCGGCGATCGTCCACCGCGGCGACCACTGGCAGCGGCCTGCACTCTGCGCGAAGCGGGTGTTCGGCCTGCAGCCAGGCTGACCTGCATGACCGCTGGGCCGCCCAGGTGCCCAGAAGGAGCGATACGAGCCGACGCACCGATCTCGCCGCTGGCTAACTGGTGCGGGAGGCCTTCACCAATTCGCGCGAACGGCACGAGTGGGCGCTTGCTGGCCGCGCACAATCTCACGAACAAAGCACAACCGCACAGCCGAGGTTGACGGCCTCGGTGAAGCGAAGTAGGATGATTGCGGGCCAGCTTGGGAATTTCTCAGCCAGGTCCACCTCGGGAATCGGGGGCAACGGGAGACCACACATGGATGATAAGAGCGTACTGAGGAAGGGGGTCCTGGCCACAGCCGTGGCGGTTCTGGTGCTTGCGCGGACCGCCTCCCTATGTTGGGCGAAGGAGCAAGTACCGCCGCGGGATCGGCCCTTGTTCGGGCGGCCGTCGATTCGCATTGCCGCCACAGACGCAGCCCCCGTAATCGACGGGAACCTGGATGAGCCGGTATGGGACGGGGCAGTCTGGGTCCGGCCTTTTTCGCTGTGCTACCAGGGGGAGTACGCGCCCTTCGTGACTGAGGCGGGGCTGACGTACGATGATGACTACCTATATGTCGCGTTTCGATGCCTTAGTCCCGAGCCAACACGTCAGGCGCCACCTGCCTTCCCCCCCGCAGACGGCGACGCCACGGCAGAGGTTCTCATTGACGCAGGCGCTCCTGAGCGATACTACAAAGCGGCGCTAACGTCGGAGGGCGATCTTGTCACACGGCAGTACGGCGGCGGCGCACGCCAGTGGCGTGCCGATCCTCGGGGGGCAGCATCTACGCAGAACGGCTCGTGGACGGCCGAACTCGCACTGCCGCTCGCCGGGGTCGACGTCCCTGCACCGGACAGGGGAGACGCGTGGCGGATGAATCTGGGGCGCCGCCTTCCAAATCGAATAGGAAACGCCTCGTGGGCGGTGACCTACGCTTGGTTCTA
This sequence comes from Armatimonadota bacterium, assembly GCA_035527535.1. NCBI lineage: Bacteria > Bacillati > Armatimonadota > Armatimonadota bacterium. The sequence goes on along the minus strand of DATLAK010000185.1, from coordinate 13,623 downwards.
CGAACCGCAGTACTTCGGTGACGTCTATTTCGGCGGTCACAATGCGCTGACCGCAGAGTTGCAGGAAGTCGCGCCTCCGCATGTGGGCGAGAATCCGTTGACAGTACAGTTCGTGAACCACAGTGCGTCCACTGCCTCGGCGGACATCCGCTTGATCCTAGAGGAAGTAGATGGCAAGCAGACCCTGCTTACGAAAGAAGTTTCCATTCCAGCGGGTGGCCGTCTTCGTCAACCACTGACATATGTACTGCCTGACGGCACGCTTGGCATTGTGACCCTCGAAGTGGCTGAGAGCGGCTGCGGACGCCCGTTCCTGCGGCAGTCCATCGCGGTCAATGTGCCGGCGAACCGAGCGACCCTGGACGAGGCACAGTGTACTCTGGGCAGAGTCCGCGATCGCCTGGCGGCAGGCGATTCGCTGGCGCCGCGATGGATTTGGCAGTCCTTGGTGCGGCTTGAGAGCGAGGCCAAGAAGAGGCGTGCGCAGCTGGCAGAGGCGGAGACTTCCGTAGCGGAATGGCACGGACTCGCTAGTCCGCTCGAGCGTTTGCTTGGCAGAGCGCAGAAGCTCAAATGGTGGCTGGACCATGACGTGGGGGATGCGGCGTTCGCCGTAGGGAAGGCATCGACCCTGGAGAAGTTGCTCCGGGATCGCGCGTTTGCCGGCCCGCTGGCCGACGAGTTTGAGATCGCAGCAGCACGTGGGGAGTACGAGGGCCTTCAGCTCGTTCTAATCCCCGGCGGCGACGAGTTAGCCGACGTCTCGTTGGCTGCATCAGACCTGCGCGGTCCCCGTGGCGCCACCATTCCTTCCGGGAAGTTCGAGTTTCAGTGGGTAGACTTCGTGGAGACGCGCCAGCCGCGTCATCCTATCGACTACATCGGCTGGTTTCCGGACCCGCTCATCCCAATGACCGATGCACGACGCACGGTCCCGATAGATCGGCTTCACCAGCCCGTTTGGGTGTCCCTACATATCCCCTACGGCACTCCGGCGGGCGTCTACACGGGGACCGTGGAGGTTCGTGTGGCTGATGGCGCGCACGCTGTCGTGCCGGTTCGTGTGCGCGTCTACGATTTCGATTTGCCTCGGTGGCCGGCGCTCAAGACCGTTTTCTGGCTGAATGAGGGATACATCAGGGACTGGAACGGGTGGGACGAGATTCCCGAGCACGTACGGCGCAATGAGATGGCGTTTCTCCTCAGGTATCGTGTCAACCCGGCGACCGGTTGGAACCTGCTTGAGCCTATTGACAATTTCGAGTTCGCGTTGGAGCGGGGCCTGAATGCGGTGCAACTGGGCAGCGCGCCCTCGTGGCCGTTGCCAGAGGCCACGCTAGCACGAATCGAGCGGCATTACAGCTACCTGAAGGAGCAGGACCTGCTCGACATGGCGTTCATATACGCGCACGATGAGCCAGACCCAAGCCTATACCCGGATGTCCGGCATACGATGGAGCAGATCGGTAAGCACTTCCCGGGGCTCAACCGCGTGTGCACGGCGTCCCCGCCGGCGGAGGGTCTAGAAGGTGCCATCGACACGTGGGTCGTGACGGCTAACGCGTTCAACTACGAGGCGGTGGCGGCGCGTCAAGCCGCTGGTGACGAGCTGTGGTTCTACGGCGGCCCGACGATGAAACGTCCCTACACTAACTGGTACGTAGACTACACGGGCATTGAAGAGCGCATGACCTTCTGGCACTGCTGGAAGTACCAGGCGAAGGGACTGCTGCACTGGTGCCTGGATCAATGGGGCTCGAATATGGTGCCGTGGTCTGGAGATCCTGCCATTGACCGAGCGATCGCGTTGGGGAAGCGCTGGCCGGAGGTGCCGTGGAACGCATGGACCTATCTGAACGTGAACGGCGAGGCGCAACTCGTGTATCCTGGACCGGAGGGTGCGTTCTGGAGCAGCGTGCGACTTGAGATCTTCCGTGACGGCATGGAGGACTACGACTATTTTGCTGTTCTGCAATCGCTTCAGGAGGCGTTGGAGGCGAGTGATGCATACGACCGAGATGCGCTTGTGGCGAGATCGCGGGCGCTGCTAACGATTGGCCCGGCAATCTCCAGCGATCTGGCCACGTTTACCAAGAACTCGGAGGTGATGTTTGCTCACCGGAACGAGGTGGCCACCCATATCGAGCGCCTGCGGCATCGGTTGCAGCCGGCGGGGAGCCATGACTAGACTTAGCTTTGCCTCCTCTTCCGGAAGGCGTTTGTGCGCCTCTGGCGCCATCACCGATCAGGAGGGCATGTTCATCTATCGCGGCCACATGACGCTGGGCGGCGCGGTACCGGAGATCGTCCACCGTGGCGACCACTGGCAGCGGCCTGCGCTCTGCGCCGAGCGAGTGTTCGGCCTGCAGCCGGGCTGACCTGCATGACCGCTGGGCCGCCCAGGTGCCCAGAAGGATCGGTATCAGTCCACTCGAGCTGGTCTCAGCTGCGCCTGACACCCGCACCTGGTTTCACCGGTGCTTGAGATCCGCAACCGGCATCAAACGCAACCATCATCTCGACTATGGCCGACTACAGGGCCTGTTGCATCCATCCGCGTATCGTCGACACCAGGAGCACCTGCACATCGCCTGTCGCGGTACACGTAGCCTCCCCGTATACTCGTATACTCTAACGGGTCCCCACGCGAGTGAGCTTCCATACGTCCGAGAACATGTTATTCCCTGCGATCACCCACAGTCCGTCGTCGTGAACGCATACACTTGCCGCGTGTCGGGGCTCCCAAGGAGTATTGGGCAGTTCATGCCAGTTGACACCGTCAGAGGAATACCACACGTCATTCCGATTGCGCCCCCCGTGCATCCCCTCCAGCACCCACAACCTGTCGTCAAAGGCAGCTACTTCGTGGTACTGTCGTGGATCCCAAGGCGCATGTTCGACGTGCCTTTGCCAGTTAACGCCGTCAGCTGAACTCCAGACATCATTGTAGAACTCTCTCGTGGGCGTCGCCGGGGTCTCGTAGGTGCCGCCGCCAAGGATCCACATCCTGCCCTTGAGTACGGCGCAACTACCGATCATGCCTCGCGGCCGCCAGGGCGCGCGCGCGGTGACGCGAGTCCACTCAACACCATCGCTCGAACTCCAGACGTCGTTGTAGAACACCTCTGTCGCCGGGGCGAACTGTGGGAGGGTCTGCCCGCCCATAACCCAAATCTTGCCGTCATGCACCAGCGTGTAGTGCAGCACGCGCTCAGCCCAAGGAACTTTGTCGCATACCAGACCCCAGTGGATACCATCCCCACTGCTCCAAACGTCGTTCTGGTAGTGCCCCTGTAGGGGATCGCCGCCAACGATCCACATTCTGCCCTTATGCACTGCGTAACCCGCGGTATGGCGTGGTTCCCACGGAGCGCGAGGGTTCTCCAGATGCCAGTCGATGCCGTTCTTGGAGGACCAGACTTCGCTGTTACATGCTTGGGGGAAGTGTTCCTTGTCTGTCGGGTTCCAGCCACCCAATAGCCACATCTTCCCACCAAACACTACTGCGCCGGCCCCGTCCCGCGGTGCGAATGGCGCAGCCGGGCTAATCTCGGTCCAGCGGTACCCGTTCGCCCCATGGGAAGGGACGATGGTTGAATCCATGATGGCCGTATCCTCTCTGTCTGAGCAGTAGGACTCCACTCCATACGGCGGCTTCCACCCCTTGGGGATGGTCACCGTTATCGTCAGCGTGGCATGGTCACCGGTCCTCGAGGTCTTCCATGGGTGGTACATGCAGTACAGGTCCCGCCGGTCATACCTGCAGTGATGGTTCCCCTCGGCCGTCAGCGCCCAGCGCCCCCCGGCGGCTTTCAGGCCTTCCTCGCCGTCTTGCTGCCACGCCTGGAACCAGTTGCTGGCTGCTTGCCACTAACCCCCGAGGCGCGCGCCACTTGCGCACGTGAATTGCCCTCGGCGAACAGGCGGGCCGCTTCCCGGCGGCGCTTCTCCAGGTCTGCGAAATCTCGTCTGCGACTTGCCCGCCATGCGTTTGGCGAGCTGGGCTGCGATTGCGATTTCATGCCCGCCCTATATCACAACCAGTCCAGGAAGTCCGACATACTAGGCGAAGCTCAATAGGCCTGCGGCCGGGGCGGCGACCAGCGGCCTAGCCGCCGAAGGCTTAGCCACAACCGCTATCGCGGCCACATGACGCTGGGCGGCACGGTACCGGCGATCGTCCACCGTGGCGACCACTGGCAGCGGCCTGCGCTCTGCGCGAAGCGGGTGTGGGGTAGCATCGGGTGCCGGTTCTTCCCGGACACTCGAACCACCGCATACAGGCTGGCGGCACGATCGCAGGCCGGCTTCACGGGCACCTGACTAGGACAGATGACTCCAGTCAACTGCGCCGCCGTCCTCTACGCCTGCTTCAGCCCCGGCTCCCGGCCCTTGACGAAGGCCACAGCGTTCTCGCCCACGATCTTCTCCGCCACTCTCGCGGCGAACCTCCCCGGTCGCCGGATGCTGTCCAGCGCCTCGCGCATCTTCGGCCCCTGCGCGAAGTGCGGCCAGTCCGTGCCGAACATGATGCGGTCCTCTCCCGCCGCCTCCACTAGGCACTCCAGTCCCGGCGCGGTGAGGGGCACGGCGCCGAGGTCGGCATAGACGTTCGGGTGCTCGCGCATGAAGCGCCCGACCTCGCGGGCGCGTTCGACCGTCCAATCACACGCGCCCGCATGGGCAAGCTGGAAGTTGATGGTCGGATATGCCGCGATAACCGCTCGCAGGTGGCTGAGATAGTCGGGGAAATCCTGGACGCGCTTGGCGACTTCGCGGAATCCCTGGGGTAAGGAGTCGGGATCGGCGGGTCGGTCCTTGCCCAGATACCAGAAGGAGGTATCCAAGATGATCTGCGCATCGAACTCGCGCGCCAGCTCGCAAATCCGCATCGGACGCGGGTCATCGGGCAGTTCGCCCCAGAAGGAGACCGCCAGCTTGAGGCCGGCGGCGCCCAGCTCCAGGCTCTCGCGCGCCAGCGCCATGTGGTTTGGGACTTGCGGCCCGAGATGGCAGGGGAACCAGTAGAAGCGGTCGGGAAACCTCGCCATCACCTCCAGCGCATAGTCGCGCGCCATTGTCTCGCGCACGCTCTCGAAGGCGATGCCCTTGCCCTCCAGATCGGCGGGGAGGTCCTCCGGTGACCAGCTAATGAAAAAAGCGCGGTCAATGCCGGCGTCCTCCATGACCGCGAGGTAGTCCTCGGCGCCGGTTGGCTTGTGGGGGCTGTAGCACTGAGGATTCCCATGGGAATCGAACGGACGGATGAGGTGGACATGCGTGTCAATGATCACTTTCAGCCTCCTAGCGCCTGACGGTACACGCGCAGGGCGTTCTCACCCAGGAGCTTGCGAATGACTGCCTGCGGATAGCCCCGGGAGACCAGGCCGCAGGTGACATTGGGCAGCCGGCTAATATCGCTCAGCTCATCAATGAACGGGCGCCACTCCTGGTGACTGGCATCTGCGGGGGCCGGATGACGCCGTCGGAAATAGGCATCGTCTTCGAACAAGTCTCCGCCCAGGGCGATGATGTCCTCATAGCCCCGCTCGACCAGGTGATCCACCGTGTCCAGAAAATCGCTGAAGGTGGCGAACGGGCCGTTGATGTAGTGGCGGCAGAAATGCAGCCCAAGCAGTCCGCCGCATCCCTTGAGGGCGTCCAGGTGCCGGCGTTCCATGTCTCCCCAGCCTGGGTGGGCTTCGCTGGGCGCTCCGTGCGCCACTACTACCGGTTGCCGGCTGAACTCAATGACCTCTGCGAAGAAGCTCCAGGGGGCATGTGAAACATCCACCACAATCCCCAACTCATTCATGCCGGCTAGCGCCTCCCGCCCAAAGCCAGAGAGCCGCCATTCACCGGAGGAGGCATCCACCAGTTGGTTAGGGCGATCCCAGGTCAACTGCATATGCCGCACGCCCAACCGATGGAAGACCTGAAGCAGCTCGATCCGTCCCTCCAGCGCCTTGCAGCCCTCGAAGCCAAAGAAGATGGCGGATTTCCCTTCCCGTTTGGCACGCAGCACATCTTGTGCCTTTTGCGCCACCAGGAACCGATCCGGCCTCGATTCGTAGAGCCGACGGGCTCGTTCCAGCCGCACCAGGGAATCCCGCGCCCAGCCCTCCGTCTGGGCCAGCGAACTCACGTAGAACTCCCAGTCGTCTTCATTCCGGCTGTCGTTATAGATCGCAACGTCGGCCACGGGCATGACCGTCTTGGCAGTCACGCCGCCCTCCCGCATGGCTAGGTTGGCATCCAGCCGGTGGTAATAATGATCGTGGAGCAGCCAGACAATCGCGCTGGCGTGCAGGTACTGCCATGCGGGCGACTCGGCGATGGACTCACACATGGTCAGATCCCAGGACACAGGTTGTCGGCGCGCCCCGGTGATTCGCCGAACTCCGACTCAGGCCAGGCGACACAGCATGCGCAGGACCTCCAGGCCGCCTACCAGCACCACTACCTGCTGCACGCGCCCCCTTCATGGCCGCCGAGGAGCGCTGCGACGGCAGAGGTCAGCGGTCACGGAGCTCTCAGCCGCCCGACGCCTGGACCTCTGGAGGTGACGGCGCTTCTTCAAGGGATCGCGCCTGCACGTTGTGGAACAACACGGCGCGGTCTGAGTCTGAGGGAGGCGAGCCATATGCCGCCAGCCCGACCTGGGCGGGCGACGAAGGGTTGAGATCCCACTTGAACTCCCTGCCTTCGTCAACCAGCTCCCCGTTCACATATGCCGTCAGCTTGTAGTCCCAGACCTGAATCGTAAGGATGTAACGATCCATGGGCTTCACGCGCTTGCTCTCGAGGATGCCGTGGGCGCCATACACGCTGGCCTGGCCGCCCGATTGAGTCGCTATGTAAATGGACCGCCCCTTGTCCATCCGGTCGAGGCCGCAAACGACACCGCCGGTAATGGTTCCGCCTGAAGGTTTGAGCTCCACCTCGGCGCGCATCTCGAAATTGCGCGGCATCCGCGCCGCGCATATCAGTCTCACCCAGCCCCGGGGGCCCGTCGTGCTGACCGAGCCGTCGCTGGCGAGACCCCATTCCCCGTCGCGCGCACGCCAGGCGTCCAGTGATGTGGTGAGCGCTACCCACTTGCCGGTGTCGAGCTCGGATTCAATCCGACAGCTTCCAGCTCGCGATCGCAGGTAGCCATCAGCCAGCCGGTCGGTGTTATCGTGGAGCACCTGCTTGAAGATGGGCAGCGCCCCGGATGCGTTGCCCGCTTGATACAGCCCCTCGGCCTTTCTGACTTGAGGCGCAAAGGAGCCGGTCGCCGCGTAGATCTCGCTGAGGGCCGACTCGGTGGGGGTTCTATAGTAATCCTCGAAGACCGTATGCCGGGGGCGGCGCTCAGGGATCTGCCCGCCCAACCCGTCCACCAGGCGCCGCGCGTCGTCGTAGGCTGCGCAGCGCCACGCCAGCGCTGCCTCCTGGGCCCTTATCTGCGGGATCTCTTTCGCCCGCGACGGTTCTGCCGCCATGCCCTCGAACACCGCGCGCAGGTCCCGATAAACGCCGGGCTGGTGCCAGATGGTGTCGTCGCCGTCACATTCGCTGATGAAAGACACCGCGTGCCACAGCTGCACGGGGACGTCGGTGTCAAAGCGCTTCGTGGCAAGGCATTCGAGTCCGACATCGTACATCTCCCGGTGGCTGCCACCCCAGCGAGGCAGCAGGGCAAACTGGAGGAGTCTCTGATAGGCTGGGATATAATCGAACTGCGCGGCTACCGAGCGGTCGAACCACAAACGACACGCGGCCTGGCCATCGCCGGCCCCGTTCGCCACCGTGATCATCCTGCACGCTGCCTCCGGGTAGTCGGGGTGCAGCTTCCACGCCTTCATCAGGTGCGCCCGCGCCAGTTCCAGTTGCTCATAGAAGGTCTTCCAGCCCTGCTCAGTCACCGTGGAAGCCCAACCGGTGCCGCGGGCCTCCCACGCGGCGTCGATCCGATACTCGCCCCCGGCCATGTTGACGAACCACTCGTCAGCGCCCGGCTTGGAGGTGAGCGCCTCGTACACCTGCTTCACCTTCGGTTCGAGATCCTGGCCAAGTAGAAACTCGATGGGGGCCCAGAGCACGCGGCGCTCCGGCCCGGTCCAATTATAGCCGCGCACGGCTTCGCCGATCCATCGCGCCTGCTCCTCCAGCCACTGGTCCTGCTCCTTGGCCTTGTCGCCGCCGATCGCCTTGCACACTTGGGCAAGGTTATAGGGCGCGGCCCACATGCTCACCCTGGGGTAGCGCGTCGCCCCGTAGCCCTCGATCGCCCGGCGGATATACGGCTCCGCCTCGTTCGCCTTGCCGACCTCCTGCAGGGCGCTGCCGACGCAGTACAGAACCAAGGGATCATTGCACTCGGTGTCCATCAGCGGCTGCGCCGCCGCCATGAACTGCTTCGCGCTGGGGGCATCGGGTTGCTGCCCGACCCAGCGCGCGTACGCCTCCAGCAGGTTGAGCGCGGCTTCATCCCAGGCCGGGTCGCGCAGCCCGACGGCGCGGTAGGCTTCCACCGTCACCTTGCGGCGCCACGCCAAGCGCACTGCGGCATACTGGCGTTCGGTGTACGCCTTGGGCCCCGCCGGCAGGGGCTTCGGTCCGACATATGTGGCGACTCCAGCTGGCTCTTTGCTGCTGGTGCTAGGTTTCACTGCCGCCCGGTGGCGCGCGCTTGTGACCGCGCCGCAGGACGGTACGGTCATCGTGGTCAGCAACGCCAGCGCTGCGGGCATGAGGACGCATGGACGGCCGAGGATTCTCATGGTTCCCCTCCAATCGCGGTGATACCGCGGCGTCACCACAACCAGTCCTGAGTGAGACTTCTGCGTTCTCGAACGGCTTCCTGCGAGGAACGGTGGTGAGTCAAATGGACGGAGGCTTGGGGTATGTTCGCGGAGAGTGGGAATCGGATGAGAGGAATGCTATCCTTGCGGTGACCGATACACAGTCCGGTCCTGCTGAGTTGAAAAGTGAGAATCGCAAAGGGTTGGTTTTCTTTAGCCCTGCGGCGGGTGGTGGCGGTCCGCAGGGACCGCAATTACCTCCGGGCGCGCCCTCACGGCCGCACGTAAAACTCCACCCAGCAGAACGTAACCTCGCGCCGGGGCGTGACCTCGATCAGGTTGTGCCCGCGCTTCATCGCCGCCGGCGGCACGACAAAGCCGTAGGTTGGGACCTCCATCCGCGGCTCGGGCAACTCCACGCGCCCGACCGCACGGCACACCTCGCCGTTGACCCGCACCTCCATCCCCTCGTCGCCGGCGACCGCCTCGCCTTCAATTCCGAGAATGGCCGTCACCTCGCCGGGCTCGGGCTGCGGGCCGGTCGGAAGGCGAAAGGCTGCGCTCGCCCCGGGACCGCACCTGGCGGGCAGCGCGATGGCCCGCGGCTCGCCAGGCGCCCAGGTGTCGGCGTAGGTGAGGACATGGCGGCGCGGTTTGCCGCTGAGCGTCTGCAGATCGCCGACTTCGCGCAGCAGCTTTGGGTAGTCCTTGCCAGCTACCTGCGAGCTGGGGTCGTCCATGTAGTTGAACAGGTAGATGCGGTCGGCGCCGCGGTCGAGCATCGTCGTCGCCGCCCCCCGCACCGTCTCCAGGGAGTTGATGGGGGACTTTTCCCAGTAGGCGGGGTGGGGGCGAACGAGTATCTCCAGCCCGGCCGCCAGGACGACCTGTGTCCCGTGCAGCAGCGCCTTCCAGGTCTCGATCGGCATGTCGGTTTCGGTGGTCGCCCAAAACGGCGTGACGACGAGCATGTCAACCAGGCTCTGCCGCGCCCACGTCACCGCCTCCATGCCCAGGGCGAGGGAGGTCTCCGGCCGAGATGGCACCCGCGCGCCGAGGAGTATCTTATGCCCGCGTTTGCGCCCCCAGTCGTCCAGCAGCCCGCGCACCTCCGCCATGAACTGGTTCAGCAGGGGAATTCCCGCGCTCTCGTGGCCGGGGCGGAAATGAAACCCGAAACGCATCCAGTCCAGCTCCATCCCGTCGAAATCATAGCGCTCCGCCAACTCACGGATGAGCGCCAAGTGGTACTCGCGCACCTCCGCTTGGCCGTAGTCGAAGGCGCGGTCGGTCCACTCATGAAACCGGTACGACACCCGCCGCAGGTCCGGGCGCGCGCGCCAGAACTCGCTGTGGATAAAGTTGTTCTCATCCTCGGCGTTGTGCACATCGTTCATGCGCATCGAGATCCAGGGCGAGATGCCGCGCTGGCGACAGCGCGCGATCCACTGCGCGTAAACGTCAATGCCGTCGCGGTTCAACTGCCACGCCGTGTGCACCCAGTTGAACGCCGATTGCCGCGCTTCCCCCGACAGGCTGGCGAACAACGGCTGGTCGTCGCCGCGCTGCGGGTCGTACCCGCGCCAGATGGGATCCCAGACCTCGCTGGCGTAGCTCGTGCGCATGGCGTTGGGGTTGAGTATGAGCTCTTGAACCTGCGTGTCCGCGTACTGATCCACCCAGGCGGCGACCTGCTCGGCGTCCAGGCGCCGGGCCGCGCGGCTGATGAAGAAGTGCGAACTATCCTCGTTGAGAGCGATGCCGGGCATGATAAGATTGACCTCCGAGCCGGGATTACCCATATCAGATTCGGGAATCCGCATTCCCTATTGATTCCTCAGCTTGCCTACCCCAACATGGTGATGTCCCTCTAACCCGGATTATTGAGCTCTGCATTAACAATCCAACAACCAGGGTGGGCTTCAACGGAGATATTCAAGCACATATTGGCATCTTCTTCAAGCGCCAGTTCGTTGCGTTCATTATGTCGGAGTCAATATGCATTGTCAACGTGAGGTCCTTACCCAATGAGTGCGTCATCCCGAGCGGCTAAGCCCGAAGGACCGCCACGGCGGGCCGATCCGTCGGCCCTAGCCACTGCGCTCAGAATGACGTTGACTTGTCCTCATGCATAATCTGGGTTAGAGAAAGCCGGGTTCCCTTGGCTTGCGAGACTCGGCTGTCCACGGTTTCGATTCCGACCGGGAGTGTGAAACGGACTCGAGAGCGAAGAAGGGGCTCTAGAGCCTGACCGGAGCTGATGGTCACCGAACCGTTTCCCCTGGAAACCTGACATACTCATGAAAGCGCAATCCGCGACTGAGCAACGAATGCCAGGCATTGACCGACTGACAGTCGAGGCGCTGCGGCGCGGCGAGGACGGCGCGTACACGGCCGTAGTAAGCCTGCTGCTCGGCCCCGTCTACCGGTTCCTGCTACGGCTCTCCCGCAGCCCCGACGTTGCGGAAGACCTGGCGCAGGAGACTTTCGTGGCACTGTGGCAAAGCATCGGCTCTTTTGAGGGGAAGTCGCAGTTCAAGACCTGGGTCTTCGGCATCGCCTACCACCAGTTCCTGCGATACCGGGACAAGCCGAATGCCGAGACTGCGCAGTTCGACGAGACCCGGCACGAGAGGGAGATGGCCAACCCGGATGCGCTCCTCCTGGAGGCCGATGAGCGACGTCGGGTACGGCAAGCCGTCTACGCTCTGCCTGATCTCTACCGGGAAGCGCTTTGCCTGGTACATCTGGAGGGGCTGAACTACCGGGAAGCGGCAGCGATCCTCGGCGTCCCCATCGGCACGGTCAAGTCGCGGATGAATGTCGCTTTCAGACTTCTGCGCGAGAAGCTGGGGCGAAGCGAGGGACGAGACAATGATGTGCGAGAACCTGAGAGCATTCCTGGATGATGAGCTGAGTGCTATCGGCCGGCTGGTCATGTCCGCGCGCCTGCGGCTGTGCGGCCGGTGCCGGCTCAACGCAGCGGAGTGGCAGCGTCTTAGCCGCCAGATTGAGCAGCTTGAAGACGAGCCTGTTCCGCCGGCACTCGGCGAATGCGTTCACGCAGACGCGCTGCTAGCGGCTGCTTCCGCACGCACGCATGGTCCCTCACTCCCCGTCCAGCAGTCGCGTAGACAAGGGGTAATGACGATGAGACGGACAGTGATGGCGGTTGTGTTTCTGGGTGTGCTGGCAGGCGTAGCACTCTGGCAGCTCCCGGGCCGGAGAGGCGATACGGCGCTGGCGGCTGTTGCGCGCGCCATGGCAAACGTCACGAGCGCGCACTTCGTGGGATCGACGCTCGATCGCGGAACCGGGCAGCGCCGCTCGGTCGAGGGCTGGGTCAAAGGGCGGAAGTTCCGCATGGTGACCGAAGGGACAGAAGATGTCGTGGACGACGGTAATCGGCTCGTCACGCTCAGCATCTCGGACAACCTCGTGATGGCAACAATCAGCCCGCCAGGAGAGTATGTAGGGCTAAGCGAGGGCATGACCTACCTCGATCTGTTCAGGGGGGTATTGCTTGAGCCGGGAATGGAGGCGGTCAGGTGGGAAGCCATCAGACTTCCTGACGGGCGGCAAGCGAAAAAGGCCATCCTGATCTCTCCCGGCAGCCCTGGTTTGGCCAAAGGTGTTCTGATCGTAGATGTGGACACAGATCTTCTCCTGGGTCTGGAGGAATACGATAGCGCCGGCAGCCTCGTGGACAAGCTAGAGCGGATCGAATACAATGTCGCGATCCCCGATTCCACTTTCCAGGTCAGCATTCCTGAGAACGCGGTTGTAACCGATGAGACCGCGCCTCCATCACCAGCCTCGGTGGAAGGTTGGAAGGAAGTTGAGGCTGCGATCAAGAAGCTGGAAGCTGAGGGTGCCTACCTTATCTGGAAATGTCCACCGCGAAAAGGCCCGGCCGGGCTCTCGGACATCGGTGACTTTCACCCTAATCTTCGGTTTCAGCTTCTCGACAATAAGGGCACGGCAATGCTCTACACACCTCAGAACACGTACATCATATTCGGGAGAGTCCTGGTGGAAGATGTGAGAGGGCCATTCCGACGCGTTCTGACAAATGAGGAGTTCGCTGCACCGACTCCGCCGATTGTGAGCATCGAGCAGTGGAAAGCCCAACGAGCGCGGGAAGAGGCGCGCATTCGCGCCGAGTCAAAGCGGCACATGCCGCCGCCGGAGGTGAGGGCGCAGTGGGACGCGAAGGGCAAGGAGCTCGTGGCGGCCGGTGCGAGATTGCTCGTCCGGTCCAGTGGTCATTGCTGGCCCGTCGGCAACGCTAACCGCTTCGGCATCGCCAACGGCGGCTGCGACTTCGAGGCGCTGAACAAAGGCGCGATGCGCCAAATCCGCATCTGGTACTCGCCCGCCCGGAAAGAGTACTACATCATGGGCAAAGCGCGAATCCACGGTCCTGGATTCGACCAAACGGTCGAGGACGGCTGGATCAAGGTGCCCGGCCCCGCGCCGAAGCTGCGGCAGGACTAGGGAGAAATGCTAGCCGGCGGGGCACGGAAGCCCCGCCCTGCAGGCCAGTAGAGGCGACTCGTCGAGTCGCCTCTACTCATCTTATCCCTGATCCCCGTCTACTCGCCTCCCAGAGGAAGTTCTTCCCCTCCCTTCACCTGCGCCGGCTTCACGAGTCCCTGACAAGGACACGGGGCGTCCCCGCAGTCGAGCGAGTGGCCCGCAGCGAAAGTCTGCTATTAGCGGTATGCTGAGCCACCGATTTGAGGGCTGAGGCGCCGAGGGGTGGGATCGTGCTCTCGGATGTGGAACAGGCGCCTTCGCCTGTTCAATCTGGCGCCGCGTACGCGGCGCCAAC
>DATLAK010000184.1 GCA_035527535.1 Armatimonadota bacterium | reverse complement strand
CTCTTTTTGGCCCTCACCCCAGCCCTCTCCCGCTTGCGGGAGAGGGAGCAGGAGGCCGTGCAGGGCGGCGGCGGCAGCCTCGAGGTTGGGCCATTCGGCTTCCAGGCGGGGGTAGTTCAGGTAGGCGTCTTTGTCATCGCCGCCGTATCTCTGGGCGTACTCCACCCAGACGCGGGCGAAGCGCAATTGGAGGGCGCGCTCGGCCCGGGGGTCGGCGCGGCGCTCGTCGGCCGCCAGGCGGCGGGTGAGCGGGTGCAGGCTGTACGGGCCGTCGGGACCGAGCATGTCCACCAGCGAGTAGGCGCTCAGCCGCTCCAGGGCCGATTCCAGCGCCAGGCGCGAAAGCTCGGTAATGGCAGCGAGCATCTCGAAGCGGGCGGGCGCGGCGAAGAGGCTCAGCGCGCTCAGCACGCGCCAGTCGTTGGTCTCCATCGTGGCCCGCGCCTCGCGGTAGATGAACTGCAAGAGGTCGGAATCGGCGCGCACGTTGCCCAGGAGCGCCAGCGCACGGTCGAGCGAGAGGTCGCGCTGTCGCATGAGGCCCAGCGTCCAGCGCAGCGCCAGGGGCGAGCCGCCCGCCGCGTCGTAGAGCTCCTGCCAGCGGGCCGCGCCGGCCTGCTCCAGGCAGCGCCGCAGGTTGGGCGCGCGGGCGGCCTCCGCCGCGATCAGGTCGCGGGCGGCCGCCCAGGCCAGTTTCTCCAGCCGCAGCCAGACCGCGCCGTCGCCGGTGCGCTTGCGGCTGGTGACGATGCCCTTGCAGTGGGGCGGCAGGGCGCGCATGAACTCGACTGCGGCTTTCTGGTCGGCCTCGGGCAGCGTCTCCAGGTTGTCCAGGATGAGCAGCACGCGGCGCTGCGGGCCGCTCTCGGCGTGCAGCGCGTCGAGCAGGGCGCGGCGTTTCTCGGCTCCGGCGGCCTGTGCCGCGCCGATGGCACCCAGGGCGCGGGCGCACGCGCTCAGCAGCGCGTCGAGCGTGGGCGTCGTCTCCAGGGGCATCTCGCCGCCGGGGTCCAGGCGGGTCTGTTTGGCCGTGGCGAAGAGCGCCACCTCGAACGAGGCGCGCTCCCGGCAGAGATGGGCCACCTCCACCGCCAGCGCCGTCTTGCCGATCCCGCCGATGCCGTCAATCACCAGGCCCCAACTGCGGTCCTCGGGCCGCAGCGCCGCCAGCGCGGTCTCGATCTCTGCCTCGCGCCCGAAGAAGAGATCGCGGCGGGGCAGCGTATCGGGCAGCGCCGCGTCCGCGCTGCCCGCGAGGCGGGCCTCCAGGCGGGCGACCTCTTTGCGTTTCTCGTCCAACTCGATGAATAGATCCACCGGGATCGTCAGCGTCGTATACCCCGCCGCGCGCTCTTCCAACAGCGCCAGCGCCTGCCGGGCGCGGTTCAAGGTGCGTTCCAGGGCTTCGCGGTCGTCGTTCATCGTGTCTCCTTCAACAGCGGTCGCCGGTCAGCGGCTTGTCCTGAGCGCCAGCGAAGGATCGCCGGTCTTTGGTCAGTAATCCGCCCGCAGCCCACCGGCGTCGGGGGCGGCATCCAGCCCGGCGGTGCGCCACTGTTCCTGCTTGGCGTCGGTGAACGGCTCGACGTCGAGCTGGCGCATCTGCGATTCGGCCACGCCGCGCCGCGCCGCTTGCCAGGCGTACTGCCGGTAGGAGGCGCACGAAAAGCGGGCGTCGCAGTGGCGGCAGACGCGGGTGGCGAAAGGGACGTTGCGCGTGCCGAGCCGCACCTCAGGTCCTCCAGCGAGCGCCGGGCGAAGCGGTGCTCCTCGATGGCATCCACCGTCGCTCGATCTGCACGCGCAGGTCGTCCCATTCCCATTTCTCCTCGGCGGCCAAGTAGCGCTCCTTGAGCGCCGCCAGGCCGGCCCGCGCCTGATCTGGTCAGGAGGAAGCAACGACCGATGCCGGCCCGCTCGGGGAACTCGAGGTTCGCCGGGTCGAGGGGAGTGAGTTCCGGCTCGACCCGGTAGGCCAGTTTGCGAAAGAGCACCAGGAGGTGGTCAGGATCGCGCGCTAGACGCAGGTCTTCCGGGGCCAGGTGGCGAGAATGGGCCATGTTCTCCTCTTGCGCTGGATGCCGGGTGTGTCAATCGGCCGCACCTTGCGGCGATTCCGTCGAGTACTCAGCGGCGGAGTGATGCCCCCGAGACGGGGGCTGCGAGCTTTGGCGTA
>DATLAK010000183.1 GCA_035527535.1 Armatimonadota bacterium | reverse complement strand
ATGTTCGCCGGGCCCGCGCGCATCAGCTCCTCGGCGTCCTCGCAGGCGGTGATCCAGGCGGTCACGCTCTCCTTCTCGCGCCGGGCGATCGTCCCGCCGTCCCAGCCCGCGTCCTGCGCGCGCTTGAACAGGCTGCGCATGGTGACCGGGGCGCGGCCCTCCGGGTAGGCGCGCAGGCTGCGCCACATCTTCGCGGTGTCGTTGGTGCCGCGGAACTTGGTCCCCTGGGCGCTCCACTCGACGAACAGGTCGTATGCCTCCTCGGCCTGGGCCGGGTCGTGGCCGAACTGGTGGCGGAGCGCGGCGGCGACGTGGAGCCACTCCATGCGCGTGCAATCCGCGTCGAGGTGCTCGAAGACGTCCCTGATCTGGTCGACGCTCTCCACGCCGGCCACCGGCAGGTGGGCGAGCACCAGCCCGGCCTCGGGCGTCTCGCCGTGAGTGAAGCCGGGGCGCTCGCCGAGGAAGTCGCACAGGTCCTCGGGGGCCTCCTCGGGTATGTCGCCCACCTCCAGGGCGACGCCGTTGGTGCGGGTGGCGAGCACGGCGCTGAATGGCTCGCCCTTCCAGATCACCGGTCGATACTGGCCCTGCGAGGGACGCGAGGACTCGGCCACGCCCTTGAAGTCCTGCGGCAGCCCCAGCCGGGCGGCGAGGTGGCGGATGATGCGGGGCAGCTCCGCCGGGTCGCAGGGGGTGAGCTCCACGCAGATCTTGAGCCGCGGGTTCTTCTCGGTGTGCTTCGCGGAGGTCCAGACCGCTGTGTTCAGGGGGTACAGCGCTTCGAGGATCGCCTTGGGGTCGGAGGCCAGGTCCCGGACGATGTCGTAGTACTCGGGCCGCGGGTCCTCGTCGATGTCGAGGAAGGCGAGCAGCAGCTTCTCGGCGTTGGTCAGCTTGCGCGGGCCGGACTCCTCGTAGGGGTAGCTGACTGGAGAGAGGAACGCGCAGTCCTTGACCTTGTCCCGATCGGGGTGGGCGAGGAACTCGGCCCTGGTGTAGGGCAGCGGAACCGGGGTGCTGATGTAGCGCTCTTCGAGCTGCTTGAAGGTGCGCGCTTGCAGGCGGCGCACCTCGCCGGTGGTCTGTAGGGCGGAGCCTCCCCAGTATTGCGGTGAGTCGCTCACTCAGGCGTGCGCTACTCGGACTTCTCCCCTTCGGCGGCGATCATCTCCAGCCCCGTCAGCGCGCGGTAGACCTTCTCCGCGTCGGCGAGGGTGTAGGTGGGCTGCTTGCCCTTCATCCAGCGCCACAGCGCGTCGTAGGACACTCCGGCGTCCCGCGCGATCGCACTGAGCGACTTGCCGCTGTCATTGATCAGTTGCCTGAGCCTCGTCGTGGCCCCCGTCGTCGTGTCCATGTGTGGAGTGCTTATTCTAACTCGCAATTCCGCGCAAGAACTTTCTTCGTAAAAGCGCGATCTTTTGTTCTTGGCAATTTTTTAGAATTTTGTGACGCTGCGCCCGCTATGACACTACACGTGCGATACGCCCACTGGGCCGACACCGACTCCGAGGACCTGGACTGGTCCTCTAACGTGACACCCGAACACCAGGTCACCGACTACGACAGCACCCGTTGCCGGGAGGTCGGGAAGTGGATCGTCCGCCACGCCGCCTCGCGGGTCTCCGGCCCGGTCGGGCGCCGCCTGCGCCGCTGGCTGGACGGACACGCGGCGGTGCCCCCGCTCCAACTCATCCACGAGTTCAACCCGCGAGTGCCCTGACCGGCAGCGGCACGGCGATGACCTCCAGCCCGGCGCTCCGGTAGTAGCGCCTCACCGCAGCCGCGTCGTAGAGCGCGCTGACCGGGCAGTGCATGTCGCCGGTGAAGCGATCCAGCAGGAACAGGACGGCCCGGCGCTCGCACCAGTCGTGCAGGTGGATCAGTTCGAGGACCGCGGCCCCGAGGGGGGTGGGTTCTCCGCCGTCGTCTATCAGTGGGTGGGGGCATGATTCCATGGCGACTACAAGTGCTAGATAGGCGCGCCGGATGTGTCAACAGGAAAGCTCCTTGCAGAATCCCACGCCCTTCCTTACCATCCGACATCGTGCAGAATCTGGCAGTCACCTACTTGGCGGGACCGCGGGACTGGGCGGACAAGGCCAACGGGCGGGATTGGAAACGACTCGACTGCCTGGCCGCATCGTTGAAGTTGCTGGCGAAGTTCGCGCCGCGTTTCGAGGTCATCATCTTCCACGAGGACCTGTTGCC
>DATLAK010000182.1 GCA_035527535.1 Armatimonadota bacterium | reverse complement strand
AGCCACCCGGTCCTTGCGCAGTAGATGTCCCCCAGCTCTCCCTCCTTGATAAAGGCCTGCAACACCCCCACGTCGCCGCGGAAGCGGTTGTTGAACGCGGTCATCAGCAGTCTCCCCGCCTCCCGCGCCGCCTGCACCATGCGCTCCCCCTCGCGCGCGTTGAGCGCCAGCGGCTTCTCCCCGATCACGTGCTTGCCCGCGCGCAGGCAGTCCAGGGTGACCCGCGCGTGGAGGTAGTTGGGCAGGCACACGCTGACCGCGTCCAGGCCCTCGAGCTTGAGCAGCTCGCGGTAATCGGTGAAGACGTTGGGGGCGCCGAATTCCTGGGCCACCGCCTGCGCGCGCTCGGCGTTGGTGTCGCACACCGCGAGAATCCTCGCGGCCGGCGACTTGGCGTAGCCGCGCAAGTGCGCGCGGCCGATGCTGAGACCGATCACCCCCACTCCCACCGGGCCGCGGGGCTTGGTCTCGAATCCCCCCTTCGACTTCCCATCTCTGTTGGCTGCCATCTTCTGTCACATCGTCCTTTCTGTTCGATCGTGGCGAGGCGTCTGCGCGTGCGCATAACCTGGGAGCACAGAAGGGCTCCACTGAGACCGCGTCGGGCGCCTCACACCAGCCCGCGCACCGCGAGATAGACCACCAGCGCGCCCACGGCGACGCGGTAGGCGACGAACGGGTAGAGCGTGCCGCGCTGGAGGTAGGCGAGGAAGAACTTGATGACCGCATAGCCGCTGACGGCGGCGCTCAGGGTGCCGACGACGAACGGCCACGCCATGCCGCCGGGAATCCCTGCGCGCAGCAGATCCCAACCGGCGGCGGCAGCGGCCCCGCCGATGATGGGGATGGAGATGAGGAAGGAGTAGCGGGCGGCGGCCTCGCGGCGCAGGTTGGCGAAGAGGCCGGTGGCGATGGTGATGCCGGAGCGCGAGGTCCCCGGCACCAGCGCGACCGCCTGCGCGAGGCCGATGACGATGGCGTCGCCCCAGCCGATGCGGTCGAAGTCGCGGCGATGTCTGCCCACGGCCTCGGCCAGCGCCAGCAGCAGCCCGACGGCGACGAGGAGCACGCCGATGAGCAGGGGCGTGCCGAACTTGTGCTCGATGACCTGCTCGAACAGCAGGCCGGCGGCGCCGCCGGGCAGGGTGCTGATGATGACCATCCAGGCGAGCTTGCGCTGAGGATCGCGCGCGAGCGTGCGCTCGCGGAGGCTGGCGAGCCAGGCGCGGAGCAGGACGGCGATGTCGCGGCGGAAGAAGAGTACGACGCCGAGGAAGGTGCCGAAGTGGAGCGCGACGTCGAAGGTCTTGTTGAGCGCGGCGTGATGAAAGATCTGCCAACCGAAGAGCCAGGGTACCAGGATGAGGTGGCCGGAGCTGCTGATGGGCAGGAATTCGGTCAGCCCCTGCACCAGGCCGAGGATGATGGCTTGCCAGATGGTCATGAAGTCGGAGGTGCCGCGCCGCGGGCACACTGTTGGCGGGCTGATCCAAGCCCTGCGCCCGCAGGCACTGATATTCGGGACCGGGAGCGGTTATCCTCTCGCCGGCCGGCGGCGCGATGCGACCGCGGCAGTTGTAGACGGCGCGATTTCATGGAATGAATGGAAAAACCGGCGCGGCGGGGGAACGGGAGGGGCTGTCATGCTTCGCACCTACATTGCGGAGACCGACAACCGGCGCAAGGAGATCATGTGGCTCGCCCTGGGGCTGCTGGCGGCGCTGGCGGTCGCGTTGCTGCTGGTGGTCTACGTCGGCTACGCGTTCCCGGGGCGCAGCTACGATGACGTGGTGACGACATTCGGGCTGATGGCGCTTGTGGGGTGCGCCATCGCCTATTTCGTGGGCAAGGAACGCGAGCAGCGGCAGCTTAACCAGAGCCTGGTGGCGAGCCTGCAGGATGCGGTGCGCGAGCTCCACGCGCGCATGGCGTGCATGGACGAGCTGACCAGCGCCAACGGCGAGATGAGCGCGGCGTTGCAGGGGCTGCGCCAGGAGCTGGACGACAGCTACCTGCGGGCGCTGCGCGCGCTCATGAGCACCCTCGATGCGCGCGACAACTACACCGCGTTGCACGGCGAGCAGGCGACCGCGATCGCGGTCACCATCGCCCGGCGCATGGGGCTGGAGCAGGAGCTGGTAGAGCTCATCAAGCGGTTCGGGCCGCTGCACGATATCGGCAAGATCGGCATCCCCGACCGCGTCCTGCACCAGGCGGAGCCGCTGGCGGCGGACGACCTGGCGGCATGCCTGCAGCACCCGGCGATGGGCGCGGCCATCATCTCCCCGCTGCGCCCGCGGGCGGAAGCGCTGGGCATCATCCGTAATCACCACGAACGCTGGGATGGCGGCGGTTACCCCGATAGCCTGGCGGGCGCGGACATTCCTCTGCCGGCGCGCATCATGGCGGTGGCGGACGCGTATCACGCCCTCATTTCGCGCCGCCCCTACCGCCCCGCCCGCGGCGCGGCCGAGGCGGTGCGCGAGCTGATGACCAACGCCGGCGCCCAGTTCGATCCCGATGTGGCGGGGGTGCTGGCGCAGTTGGCGGCGGAGGGCGCGTTGGAGGCGCGCGGTGCGCGGTGACGGCGCGCCTTCATTCCGTCCCCTCGCCGGAATATCATTCCCAGGCACGGCCGAGGGCTTGCTCGCCTTCGGAGGGCCTGCCCGCCTTGGAAGGGCTTATCCGCCTCAGGCGGGAATCTTGGCCTGGCTCGGGCGAGCCAAAGCCTGCACGGTCCGCATTTCCTAGCGCGGTTCCACGGCGGCCGCGGCGGGGATGATCTTGCCCAGGGGGCGGGAGTGGGCGGCGCCGGTGGCGCGGGGGAGATTGGAGGCGCGGCCGAGCATGGTCTGGTTGGCGAGGATGGCGTAGCCGACGGCGTCCTTGGCCTCGCCGTAGATGCCGAAGTCCTCGTGCAGATAGATGGGCAGCCCCGGCAGGCGCGACTTGAGCATGCGGCGCAGGGCGGCGTTGTAGCTGCCGCTGCCGCCGAGGATGAGCTCGTCAATGTCATGCTCGGGGGCGAGGAAGTCGCGGTAGCTGCGGGCGATGGATTCGGCGGTGAAGGCGGTGACGGTGGCGAGCAGGTCCTCGACGGTGAGGTCGTGGCGCTGGGCGGCGTCGAGGATGCCGGTGATGAAGTCGGAGCCGAAGTCGAGGCCGCTGGCGCGCTTGGGGGGGCGGCGCTGCAAGAAGGCGTGGGACATCATGTGCGCCAGCAGCTCCGGGTTTACCTGCCCCAGGCTCGCCAGGCGCCCGTCGCGGTCGCACAGAAGCTTGCCCTCGCTGATGATCTTGGTGATCGCGTCCACCACCGCGTGCCCGGGGCCGGTGTCGAAGGCGACCACGCGCTCGGGATCATCGCCCGCCGGCACCAGGGTCACGCTCGCCATGCGGTCGATGGTCTGCACCGCGCGCGTCTTGGCGGGGTGGTGGAAGAGGACGAAGTCCGCGAACGGCATCAGCGGGCTGCCGCAGCCGCCGGCAGCGATGTCGGTGGCGCCGAAATCGCCGACGGTGGTGACGCCGGTCTGCTCCGCCACCACCGCCAGCTCGCCGATCTGCAAGATGGCGCCGGGGGGCTCGAGCTCGGAGTCAACGTCGGGCCGACTCAGGTGGTAGAGCGTAAGCCCACTGCAGCCGATGAGGTCAACGTCGCCGAGCGTCCCGCCGCTGCCGCGGGTGACCTCGCGCGCGGCGTCGGCGAGCAGGTGCCCGAGGGCGAAGTTGAGCCGGCACAGGTCGAGGCCGGGGCATTCCGCCGACGTCGCGTGCGCCAGCGCCTCGCGCATCTTGGCCGCGTAGCCCGCGCGGCGGAAGCGCAAGAGACTGATCTGCGTGGAAGCGCCCGCGCCGATAATGTCCAGCAGCGCGGCGTCAATCCCCGCCAGCGACGCGGTGATGCCGAGCACCCGCCGCGGCGATTTGTCGGCGTATCGGTTGAGGATATCCACCAGTTGCCGCTCCCGCGCCCGCCCGGCGGACGCCGCCGACCCCGTCACCACCGGCAAGTTCTCCGCCAGCAGGCGCCACGCCTCCTGCGCGGTGTACGCCCGGCTCCACCGGCAGATGGTCTCAGTCGTCCGCGGCGCCCGTGAGCATGGGGGCCAGCTCCACCACCGACCCGACGATGAGGTCGGCGCCGGCGGCGGCCAGGGACTCGCGGGTGCCGGCGCCGGTGAGCACGCCGATGGTAGTCACGCCCGCCGCCTTGCCCGCCGTCACATCCATCGGATGGTCGCCGACCATGGCGGCGTGCTGCGGGTCGGCGCCGACGGCGTCAAGCGCCCGTAAGAGGTGCTCGGGGTGGGGCTTGACCCTGGGCGTCTCCTCGCGAGTGAGGAAAGCGTCGCACGCCAGGCCCGCGACGCCGGCGATGGTGTCAACCGCGGCGTGGGAGTTGCGGGTGACGACCGCGATTCGCAATCCGGCGCGGCGCAGGGCCGCCAGCGCCGGCTCGACGCCGGGCAGCAGGGAGGCGTGTCGCGCGCCGCGCAGCTCCAGGTCGAGAATGAGGCGCTCGGCGGACTCACGGAAAGCGCGGCCGGCAAGGGTCTCGCGGCCGATGAGGTCGGCCGCTCGCGCCACCGCTTCCAGAACGTAGAGGCCGTCGAGGTCGGCGGCGGTCACGCCGTGGTCGGCGGCCAGCGCGCGCACGCCGGCGCGCATGGCGTCGAAATCGTAGCCGGCGGCGGCGAGGGTGCCGTCGAAGTCAAAGATGAGCGCTTTCAAGGAGCAGAGCAGAGGTTTCATGGAGGACCGTTGCTGCTGCGCGCCGGCCTCGTCTCCTGGGGCCCGCCGCCCGGTAGGGTGGCGAAATGGGACCAGGGCATGCCTTGCCCCTGCGCCAGGGGGGCGCCAGCGTCGAGCTTAGGGCGTGGCGGCCAGCCGAACGGGCTCGGCAGAGAACGCCAGATAACCCATGTAGATCAAGTTGACGACCGGCAGCAGCATGAGGATCCTCTCGGCGCCGGTCCTCCCGATCGCGGTCGGCAGTTGAAACAAGGGCCATAGAACGGCCAGGACATTGACGTACGGGATGACGCAGACGATGGTCCACCACCCCGGCACGCCCCCAAGCTTGCACATGAGGTAGATATTGGCGATTGGCACCCACGCCGTCCACAACGGCTCGGATGACCGCGCCTTCTTGGCGATGGAGTAGAGACAGAAAGCAGAATACAGGTAGATGATGACCACCAGCACGACCACCAGCCAGAGGCCGAGCGCCATGACGATGGGCAGCCACGCTCCCGAGCCGGTAGCAGTGGCCATGGGGGTTCCCGTCGGGGACCCCATATCAGGCATCGCGGGTGCGGTGGGAGTGCCCGCCGGCTGCCCGTAGGGCTGTGGCGCCGGTGGCGGCTGAGCCCCAGGGGCGGCCGGGGTTGTGGGGGCGGCGGCGCTAGGTGTTGGGACTGGTGAAGGCGCGACGGGAGGCGACGGCGTTAGCGGAATGCCGGCTGCGCGCGTCAGCGCCGGGGGCGCGGGCACGGCCGCACCAGCCGGCGGCGACGCCGGCGCCCCCGCGGGGCTGCGGAGCCCGGCCACCCACAGATGGTTCTTGAGATCGGGGGGCATATCGGCCAGCGCAGCGTCAATTACTCGCTGTCGGGTCTGGTTCTGGTCCACGCGCCAATTGAGGCCTTCTCTGACCAGCACCACGCTGACGCGCGCGGGGCCCCGTGTCAGGTGCTTGATGAGGGCGTCACTGATGTCTGCGCGCTCGAGGCCGATCACGAACGGATCCACTGTCAGCTGCAAGCTCGCCGGGACCTCGGCCTGTCCTCCGGCGGTGGTGATGCCTGCGCGGTCGACCTCAGGAGCGGTCTTGATCATCAGCACCGGCGGGAGCAGCAACTGACCGCTGGTGTCGGCGGTGGCGAGTCGGTCACGCTTGATTTCGTTGCCGTTGCGCACCGCATCGAGGTACTGGAGCGTGACGTCGGCGGGTCTGCTGGCAAGGAGGAAGAAATAAGCGCCGGCCGCCGCGATCAGCACCAGCGCCACCACCGCCACCGCCGTCCACGGAATGGTCAGCGACAGCCGCAGTCTGGTGGGCGCCGGCTGGCGGGCCCCGCCCGCCGGCGGCGCCAACGGCGCCCAGCAGTTCCAGCAAGCCGCCTTCTCGGGCTTGTTTTCAACGCCGCATCGAGGGCACGTTTTCATGCGAGATCACTCCCCGAGCGAGCCGCTGCAGCGCGCGAACTCACCCCCCGGGCGGCGGAAGTCCGCTCCCGCACGCACGCTATCCCCGGCTCGACCAGATAGGCCATTCTGCCCCTGTGGGTCATTTCCCTGCTTCTTCTGCGGCACCGGGCCGGCCGCTGTGCGCTGGTTCACCGCCGTGGTCCCATGCGCGCAAGATGAGGGCGGCGTTGTGGCCGCCGAAGCCGAAGGAATTGGACATCGCCACTCGCACCGGCGTGTGACGCGCCTGGTTGGGCACGTAGTCGAGGTCGCATTCGGGGTCGGGATACTCGTAGTTGATGGTGGGGGGAATCACGCCCTGGGTGATGGCAAGCGCACAGGCGATGGCTTCGACCCCGCCGGCGGCGCCGAGCAGGTGGCCGGTCATGGACTTGGTGGAGCTGATGGCGGTGTGGTAGGCGGCTGCGCCCAGGCAGGCCTTGATGCCGTCGGTTTCGAGCTTGTCATTGAGCGGGGTCGAGGTGCCGTGGGCGTTGATGTAGTCGAGGTCGCAGGGCTCAATGCCAGCCTGGGTGATGGCGGCGGCCATGGCGCGCGCGCCGCCCTCGCCGCCGGGAGCGGGGGCCGTGATGTGGTAGGCGTCGGCGCTCATGCCGTAGCCGATGACCTCGCAGTAAATGGGAGCGCCGCGCGCGATGGCCGACTGCGCCTCCTCCAGCACCACCACCCCCGCGCCCTCGGCAATGACGAAGCCGTCGCGCTCGCGGTCGAAGGGACGGCTGGCGCGCTGGGGGTCGTCGTTGCGGGTGGATAGGGCGCGCATAGCGCAGAAACCCCCGACCCCGAGCGGCGTGACCGCAGCCTCGGACCCGCCCGCGAGCATGGCGTCGGCGTCGCCGCGGCGGATGATCTCGAAGGCGTCGCCGATGGCATGGGTGCCGGTGGCGCAGGCGCTGACGACGGCGTGGTTGGGCCCCTGGGCGCCGAACAGGATGCTGACCTGGCCGGAGGCCATGTCGTTGATGACCATGGGGATGAAGAAGGGGCTGATGCGATTGGGCCCCTTGTCGCGCAGCACCGCGTGCTGCTGCTCCCAGGTGCGGATGCCGCCGATGCCGGTGCCGATGAGCACGCCCACCCGCTGCGGGCGGGCGCAGATGTCAAGGCGCGCGTCCGCGACCGCCATGCGCGTAGAGGCGACCGCGAACTGGGCGAAGCGGTCCATGCGCTTGGCGTCCTTGGCCTCCATGAACGGCAGCGGATCGAAGTCGCGCACTTCGCCCGCGAAGCGGGTCGTGTATTCGCGGGCGTCAAAGGCCGCGATGGGCGCGATGCCAGACTTGCCGGCGACGAGGCCCGCCCATGACGGGGCGACGCCGACCGCCAGCGGCGTCACCGCGCCCAGGCCCGTTATCAGTACCCGTCGCTCCATGGTGAGGTGCCTGCCGCGCACCCGCAGCGGGACGCGCGGGCGCCGGTCAGGCGGTGCCGGCCTCGGCGCGCTTGCGCCGCGTGAGATAGGTCACCGCGTCCTGGACGCTCTTGATCTGCTCGGCGTCCTCGTCGGGGATGCTCTCGATCTCGAACTTCTCCTCGAACGCCATTATCAGTTCGACCAGGGCGAGGGAGTCGGCCCCGAGGTCATCCTGGAACGTAGCTTCGGCGGTGACCTCGCTCTCGTCCACGTTGAGCTCCTCGGCGACCAGCTTCTTCACCTTGGCAAAGATCTCTTCCTCCACGGGTTGTCACCTCCTCCGAATAGTGATGCTATCGGCGCGCCGCGGCGGCGCCGCCGAGACCCGAATCCGCGGGCCGGCCGGCGCCGTCGGGCGAATCACGGACGGCGTACTTCCGATCGCCGCCAGCGCCTCATCCCGTCACCATGCCGCCGTCAATGCACAGCACTTGCCCGGTCACGTAGGCGGCGGCCGGAGACGCCAGGAAGACGGTGACCGCGGCCACCTCCTGCGCTGTGCCCGCACGCCCCAGCGGGATCTGCGACAGCCAGCGCGCGCGCGCCTCCGGGGGCAGCGCTTGCGTCATCGCGCTCTCGATGAACCCGGGGGCGATGGCGTTGACGCGCACCCCGCGCGGCCCCAGCTCGCGCGCGCAGCTCTTGGTGAGGCCGATGAGGCCGGCCTTGGAGGCGGCGTAGTTGGCCTGCCCCGCATTGCCCATCACCCCCACCACGGAGCTGACGTTGACGATCGCGCCCCCGTGCTTCAGCATGTGGCGCGCGACCGCGCGCGTGCACAGGAAGGCGCCGCCGAGGTTGATATCAATCACCCGGCGCCAGTCGTCGTCGCTCATGCGCACGAGCAAGGTGTCGCGGGTGATGCCGGCGTTGTTGATTAGAATGTCAAGCCCGCCCGCCTGCGCCAGCACCGCCTCCACCATGGCCTGCACCTGGGCGGGGTCGGTGATATCGGCGACAACCACCAGCGCCTCCCCGCCGTCGCCGCGGATCTGCTCTGCCACCGCCTGCGCCTCGTGCGCGCCGTCGGCAATGTCGTTGATGGCGACCCGCGCCCCCGCCCGCGCCAGGGCCACGGCGATGGCCTGCCCGAGACCGCGGCGCGCCCCGGTCACGAGCGCGGTCTGGCCGCGAAGGTCAATCATTCCCGCCTCACCCATGTCGCGCCTCAACCCACGATCCGCCGCAGCGAATCCGCATCGCCGGCGGCGACGACCTCGGCCGCCGGCTCGATCCGGCGCACCAGACCCGCCAGCACATTGCCCGGGCCCACCTCGTAGAACCGGCGCAGGCCCAGGCTCAGCAGCCGCCGGACGCAACTCTCCCAGCGCACGGCGCCGGTCATCTGCGCCGCCGCCGCCGCGCGCACCTCGTCGGCGGTGCGCACCAGCTCGCCGGTCGCATTGGCCGCCACCGGCACCTGGGGCTCGGAGGCGTTGACTTCGCCAAGGGCGGCGGCAAACCTCTCGGCCGCCGGCGCCATCAGGGGCGAGTGAAAACCGCCCGCGACGGCGAGCCATCGCGTCTTCGCTCCACGCTCCCCGGCCAGCCGCGCCGCGAGCTGCACCGCCTCTTTCTCGCCCGAGATGACGACCTGCCCCGGCGCGTTGAAGTTCGCGGGCACCACCACTCCCGCCCGCGCCGCCTGGCGGCACAATTCCTCGACCTGGGCGGCCTCCAGCCCCAAGATGGCGGCCATCGCCCCCGGACGGTCGCTCGCCGCCCGCTCCATGACCCGCGCGCGCAGCGCCACTAGGCGCGCGGCATCGGCTTGCTCGATGGCCTCGCACGCCACCCACGCGGCGAACTCGCCCAGGCTGTGGCCGGCCACCGCCGCGGGGCGCACTCCGCCCCGGCGCAGCACCGCGGCACATGCCAGCTCCACCGCCAGCAGCGCCGGCTGCGCCACCGCCGTGGATTCGAGGGCGCGCCCGGATTGCTCAAAACAGGCCTCGGCGACGTCGAATCCGGTCGCCCGCGAGACCTGATCGAAGACCTCGCGCGCCTGCTCCCAGGTTTGGCAGACATCGCGCCCCATGCCCGCGCGCTGGGAGCCCTGCCCGGGAAAGATGAAGGCCGCGTCAGCGTCTGTCACCATGCCCCGCCCGCTCACCACCGAATCACGACCGCGCCATGGGTGAGCCCCGCGCCAAAGCCCACCAGCACCACCACCATCCCCTCGCGCAGCCGGCCCGACTCGACGCTCTCGGCGAGGGCGATGGGGATGGAGGCGGCTGACGTGTTGCCGTAGCGATCAACATTGCACACCCAGTGGTCCTCGGGGAAGTCCAGGCGCTTGGCGCACGCCTCGATGATGCGGCTGTTGGCCTGATGGGGGATGATGAGGTCCACCTGCGCCAGTGTCAATCCCGCCCGGCGCAGACACTCGAGCGTTACTTCCTCGACCGCGCGCAGGGCGAAGCGGAAGACCTCCTGGCCGTCCATGTAGGTATAGTGCAGGCCGCGCGCCACCGTCTCGGCGGTGGTCGGCAGGCGGGAGCCGCCGGCGGGCAGCTTGAGCGCCTCGCTGCCCGAGCCGTCCGCGCGCAGCGCGAAGGCGAGGACGCCTCGCCCCTGCGTGGTCGGCTGCAGCAGCGCCGCCCCCGCGCCGTCGCCGAAGATGACGCAGGTCGCGCGATCGTTCCAGTCAACGATGCGCGAGAGGACTTCGGCGCCGATGATGAGGACGTTGTCACAGGCCCCGGTGGCGATCACTTGGCTCGCCAGGCTCAGGGCATAGACGAAGCCGGTGCACCCCGCTTGCAGGTCGAAGGCGCCGGCGCGCTCGGCGCCGAGGCGGTGCTGCACCAGGCAGGCGGTGGCGGGGAAGGCCATGTCGGGGGTGATGGTGGCGACGATGATGAGGTCGAGCTCGCGGGGGTCGAGGTGAGCGCGTTCGAGCGCCGCGCGTGCCGCCTCCAGGCCGAGGTCGGAGGTGGCCACCTCGGGCTCGGCGATGCGCCGCTCGATGATGCCGGTGCGGGTGCGGATCCACTCGTCCGTGGTGTCCACCGACTTTTCGAGGTCGAAGTTGGTGAGGACGCGCGGCGGGACATGGAAGCCGACGCCGCTGATACCGACGGGGCGGATAGGTGCGCTCAATTGCTGCCCAGCTCCTGCGGTTGCGAGTGGTCGGCTTCGGCCTGGGCGATCAGGCTGCGATCGTGGAGGGAGCGAGCGACGCCCGTCACCACCCCGCTCTCGACGGACTCCTTGGCCACGCGCAGGGCGCTGAAGAGCGCCTTGGGGCTCGAGCGCCCGTGGCTGATGACGACGACGGCCTTGACTCCGAGCAGGAGGGCGCCGCCGTACTCCGAGTAGTCGAGGGTGCGCTGCAGATAGTGCAGGGCTCGCGCCAACGACTGATCCTCGCGCACCGCCGGTGACACCTGGGCCAGCGCCTGCTGCAGCCGCCCCACGAACAGGTGCGCCCACCCCTCCCCCAGCTTGAGCGCGAGGTTGCCGACGAACCCATCGCACACCACCACGTCCGCGCTGCCGCTGGCGAACTCCGTGCCCTCGAGGTTGCCGACGAAGTTGAGGTCGCTGGCGCGTAGGACCGCATAGGCGCGCTTGGTCAGCTCGTTGCCCTTGGCGGGTTCCTCGCCGATGTTGAGGAGCGCCACCCGGGGATGGGCGATGCGCAGCACGCGGCGGGCATAGACATCGCCCATGATGGCGAATTGCAGCAAGTGCTTGGGACGGCAGTCGCAATTGGCGCCGGCGTCGAGGAGCACGATGCTGCCGCTGCGGGCGGGAAGGAGGGCGGCAATCGCCGGGCGCGCCACGCCCTTGACGGCGCCCAACCGCCACAGGGCAGCGCCCATGAAGGCTCCCGAGTTGCCGGCCGAAACCACCGCTTGCGCATCCCCGGACGCCACCAGGTCCACCGCCCTGATCATGGACGCATCGAGCTTGGCGCGCAGGGCGGTGGCGGGGGATTCGTGCATCTCGATCACCTGGGAGGCGTGCACCACTTCAATGCGGCCGGCGGGCGCATCGTGCTTGGCGAGCTCGACCTGGACGCTGCGCTCGTCCCCCACCAGCGCCACCCCGATATCGAGCTCACGCGCCGCCAGCACCGCGCCTTCCACGATCGCAGCCGGCGCGTGGTCGCCTCCCATGGCGTCCAGGGCTATGCGCATTGCCATCTCGTCAGTCTTTCAGGGTGTGGTGTGCGCGACCGCATGTCCGGCGCCGTCCGGCGCCTCGTGCGCGGGAATGGGAACACCGGGGTCGCGCCGACTGCGAGCAGGGCGGGAGCGATGTTACCGTGCGCGCGGGCCACTATTTCTCCGACTTGCGGGCCTTCACCTGCACCGCGGCACGGCCGGCGTAGTGCCCGCAGGACGGGCATGCCTGGTGCGGCAAGCGGAACTCGTGGCACTGGTGGCAGCGGCTGATGTTGGGTGCCGTCAACTTGAAGTTGCTCGCACGTCGCTTGTGGGTGCGACTTCTCGAATGTCTTCGCTTGGGCAGCGCCAAGGTATTATCCTCCCTCCGGGCCAGGTTCGAGCAGCCGCTTGAGATCCCACAGTGGGCCCGGGGGCGATCCCGCAGGACACCCGCAGGCGCCGGCGTTGAGGTCGTTCCCGCAGCGCGGGCAGATTCCCGGGCAGTCTTCCCGGCACAGCGGCCGCAGCGGCAGATTGACTATGATATGCTGACGCACCAGTTCGGTCAAGTCCAGGATGGCGTCATGGAACGCGGCGCGCTCCGGCTCCTCGACGTCAACGGTGGGCTCCGGCGCCGCCCCGGCGGCATCGCCGATGCTGAACTCCTCGCTCAACGGTATCTCCACCGTCATCACCAGCGGCCCGCAGCAGCGGCTACATTGCAGGTTCACCGTCGCCGTCATGCACCCGCGCAGCACCAGCAGGCGGCCGGTGTTGGTGACGCTGAAGCTACCTCGCGCCGGCTCCGCCAGTTCCACATCGGCGTCGCGCGCGAGCGGCTCCTCGAAATCGTGGGTCGCATGCGCGCCCGGCGTTCGCGCTATCTCGCGAAGGTCAATCTTCATCTGCCCGCGCCCGTCGCCGCCCCCACGAGCCGGCGGATCACACCCGCGGCGCGCAGTCCTGCGCAGTCAGTGTGGCACAGGCGCTGAGCCTGTGACGGGGGCAGGCTGCGAGCCTGCCCCCACATGTGGCGGGCGCGACGTCGGTGAAAGCGCAGAGGCGCAGCATAAGTCGGTGCTGCGGGCGGGACGCCATCCAGCCGCATGTCGGACAATCAAGCCACACCCCATGTTACCTGCCGAATCCGGCGGGTGTCAATAGCGGCGCGCGGCGCGGGTTTACCAGGGGCGGATGAATCGGCTATAATGCAGTTGGACAGCTGCCGCGGGTGCGGGGTGACCATGGGTCACGACGACGAGCTGGACGAGCGCATACGACGCTTCGAGCAGATGCAGCGCGAGGACGAACTGCAGAGCTGGCGCGACCAGGAAGTGCAGGCCGTCACCGCCCACCTGCGCCTCAAGCTCGGCGATTCCTACCTCGAGCAAGGCAACCCGCGGCGCGCCATCGCCGAGTACAAGCGCGCGATCAGGCTCGACGGCAACAACGTCCAGTGCCGCATGCGCCTGGCGGACGCCTACGTCCTGGTGGAGATGATTGACCAGGCGATGCGCGAGTACCGCAAGGTCGTGCGCAGCGATCCCCGCCACGCCGAGGCGCACGCCAGCCTGGGCGACCTCTACCGCCGCTACGCCATGATGGAGGAGGCGCTGTCGCGCTACCGCGAGGCGGTGCGCCTCGACGGCAGCCGCGCCTACTATCGCTACAAGCTCGCCGACATCGCTTGGGCGCTGGGCATGGGCGCGGAGGCGTTGGACACCCTGCGCCTGGCGGTCAAGCTCGACCCCCGCCAGGCCTTCTACCGCTTCCGCCTGGCGGAGCTGCTGCTGGCGTGCGGCCGTCTGGACGAGGCGGTGGGTCAGTTCGAGCAGGCGGTGACGCTGGCGCCCTGCGACGACTACTACCACGCGCGGCTCGCCTCCGCCCTGGTGGCGCTCGGCCAACCGGCGCGCGCCATCGCCGCCTACCGGCGGGCGATCGAGAACGCGCCGCGCAACCGCTCCTACCACATGCTGCTCGCCGACGCCTACATCCTGGCCGGGTTCGACCAGCATGCGCAATCCTGCCGGGAATTCGCCGGCGACCTCGACGCCTACGAGTGGGAGTTCGTCCGCCGCCGCCGCGGCGAGTATCGCCCCCAGCTAACCGCCGACTAGCGAGAACGGAGACCCCATGTTCATTCGCCGCCTCCCCCTCGGCCCCATCGAGACCAACGCCTACCTGATCGCCCACGAGACCAGCCGCGAGGCCCTGGTCATAGACCCCGGGGGGCCGCCGGAACCGCTGCTGGACCTCCTGCGCCAGAACGAGTTTGCGCTGCAGGCCATCATCAACACCCACGGCCACGGTGACCACATCGCGGGCAACGTCCCGCTCAAGCAAGCCACCGGCGCGCCGGTGTGGGCGCACCAGGCCGAGGCGCGCATGTTGACCGACGCCGAGACCAACCTGCTGGCGTGGACCGGCTTCGACTGCGAAACCGCCCCGCCCGACCGCGAGCTGCGCGAGGGCGACGCCGTCGTCATCGGCGAGGGGCACGCCGACGAGATCCGGCTGCGGGTGATTCACACCCCCGGGCACACCCCGGGCGGGATGTCGCTGGCGGGGGATGGGTTCGTCTTCACCGGGGACTGTCTGTTCGCCGGCGGCATCGGCCGCACCGACCTCCCCGGCGGCTCCGAGTACCAGCTCCTGCAGACCATCCGCGACAAGCTGCTCGCCCTGCCC
Organism: Armatimonadota bacterium; assembly: GCA_035527535.1. Taxonomy (NCBI): domain Bacteria; kingdom Bacillati; phylum Armatimonadota; species Armatimonadota bacterium. The sequence continues at coordinate 56,103 of DATLAK010000182.1, read as the reverse complement.
GACGAGACCATCGTCTATCCCGGCCACGGCCCCGAGACCACCATCGGCCAGGAGCGTCGCCATAACCCGTTCCTGCGGGGGATATGAGCGGACGACGGCGCCACAGACACACGACCGCCGCGGCAGCCAGGACGGCTGCCCTACCTTACTCTGTGCCATCCGCGCTCTAAATCGTTCGGATCTGAAATCCGCGTAATCCGCGGATGGCTCCCTTTCACGCATATTTCGGCTTGACGGCTTTGCCGGTCTGGGCGGACTTCTCGGCGGCCTCCAGGATCGCGATCACGCGCCGCGCCTCTTCCGGCTTGACCGCCAGCTCCTTGCCCCGCAGCAGGTGGTCGGCGATGCTGCGGTAGTAGGCCTCCCAGTTCTGCTCCTGGTAGGGTACCTCCATCTCCGCACGCAGGCCAGCGACGTCGGTGGCGACCAGGAAGTGCTTCTCGCGGCGGCCGTCGCGGATGCCGCCCTTGGTGCCCAGGATGCGCCAGCGGTCCTTGCCCACCGCCGCGATGTGCGAGATCTGCAGCTCGGCCACCGCCCCGTTGCGGAAGCGGATGATCGCCCGCACCTGATCCTCGTTGGTGACGTCGCGCCACACCAGCTTGTGGAAGTAACCGGTGACGCTTTCCATCTGCGCGGGCACCAGGTTGAGCAGCCAGTCGAGGTAGTGGGCGCCCCAGTCATACATCGCCCCACCCGAGATGCGCTTGTTGGAACGCCACCACGTGCCCGGGTGCGCGTAGCTACCCATGTAGGCCTCGATGTGAAAGACGTCGCCGATGAGGCCGCGGCCGATGATGTCGCGCAGGGTCATGAAGTCGCCGTCCCAACGGCGATTGTGGAAGACCGACAGCATGACCTTGTTGTCCGCAGCCGCCTGGATCATGCGGTCGGCCTCGGCGACGGTGATGCACATCGGCTTCTCCACCACCACGTGCTTGCCCGCGCGGGCGCACTGCGCCACGAGCTGCGCGTGGGTGTTGTGGGGCGTGATGATGGTCACCATGTCGAGATTAGACTTACGCAGCATGGTGGCGACGCTGGAATAGGTCTCAAGGTCGGGCAGAACCTCGTGCCCCATGGCCAGGGCGCGGGGATCAATATCGCACAATGCCACCGTTTCCAGGCCCGGCGCGGCGGTGATGTATTGCGCGTGCAGCCGCGCCATCCCGAACCGCCCGCCGCAGCCGATCAGCCCGCAGCGGATGACGTTCTGCTTGCCGGACGCTTGCGCCCGGCGGCCCTGCGTTCGTTTGGCAGCCATTAACGTTCTCCTCCATGGTTCCCTCGCTGCGCGAAGGTCGCGTGTCACGCTGAATACCACACGCGCGGAGCAGACTCCTGCAACCGCCTATGTCGGGGCATCGCCTCCCGCGTCGTTGATTGACCGGCCACAACCCCGCTGCTATAATCGTGCCGATGGCGCACGAGCGTCCCGCCGCGGCCGGGCCCGTAGCTCAGCGGCAGAGCCCCCGGCTCATAACCGGTTGGTCGCAGGTTCGAATCCTGCCGGGCCCACCATCCTGCGTCGCTCTTCATAGCTTCGCAGAACCGACGAAGAGCTATGCAGGATGGTGCCCTTCGTAGTACCGCTTCGCCCGAGCAGGGGCTCGGGCGAGGTGGGACGAAGTAGGGCTATATGAGGTGCGTCTACCTGCTCCAAAGCACTGCTAATCCTAGCAGACGTTACGTGGGTTCCACAGACGACCTTGAGAGACGCCTGGCAGAACATAACTCAGGCAAATCACCGCACACCGCAAGGCACATCCCGTGGAGGGTTGTGGTTGCCGTCCACTTCGCTAGCCGCGCGAAGGCTGACGCCTTCGAACGCTATCTGAAGCAAGGCACTGGCCACGCCTTCGCTAAGCGACACTTGTGGTAGCATACTGTTCGCAGACGACTAGGCCAAGACGCATTGCCAAGCTGCCCACCGGACTGATTGGGCGTGTCGGCGAATCGAGCAAACGCTGCCCGGGCCGACCGGCCGGAGGCTGCCCGAGCCACACGGCCAGGGATTCCTACCGCCCTAACTGACTGGGCAGGAGAACAGCTCTTGCCCAACGAATAGGCCGACACAGCGAAGAGCGAAAAGGGGAGAATAGGTACTGCCCTCCATTGCCCAAAATTGCAGTTTGTAGAACGCGCACAGGGAAGGCAACCAGATGAGCAGCGATGATCGTCGGGTTGATAGTGCAGCGACTGCTCCCGCGCAGGCCGGTCCGCCGATCTCAGCCGCCGAGCTTGACCGACGGCGGACGGTGTACTACGTGCTGATCCTCGCGCAGATACCGGTGGCGGTCGCCGCGCGCGCGGTGCACACCCCGGCCCTCAGCGTGGTCCTGGGCATTCTACTCCTAGTGTGGTTAATAGCGTTCTTGTGGGTGTTTCTGGGGACCGCCCGGCTCGCGGGGATGTCCGTGCCGGCCTTAGTGCCGATTGCAGTCCTGGTCCTGATTCCACTGATCGGCATCATCACCGTCATGGTGGTGGATTTCCACATCGCCGACACGGTCGACCGCGGTCCCGGGCAAGAAGACACTCCCAGGTTATCCCGGCTATCCTACTGGTCCCTCATCATGGCGTGGTTGCCGATGGTGGGACTGCCGATGGCGGCAGTGGCCCTGTGGCAGATCGGTGCGAGGCGCGGGAGGCTCACAGGACGGGGGCTAGCGATCGCCGGGCTGGTGGTCAACACCCTATTCGCCATGCTGTGGGTTGCGGTGATTGTGGCGATCAACATCCCGCGTGGTTAGCCGCCGAGACCTGGGACACTTGCCTATCTCCAGGTCGTTTTCCTTGAGCGGATGCAACTAGCCGTTGGCTCTCCGACCTCGTCCGCGTCCTCGTTGTCTCCACGGCAGATTGCCCCCCCGCCCGGCGGCGGCGAAGGGATAATCCCGGCGTGCGTGGTAGTTCATGGTCGGAGGAAACGCATGGCCCTGTCCAAGCCCGAACGAGAGACCTTGCGCGACCTGGCCCGGCAGGTGGCCGAGATCGCCGCCGACCCGCAGAATGCGCGCAACCGCACCGAATGGAAACGCCACAATGGCTTGCGGCCCGGCAAGGCGATGGTGCTCATCTTCCCCGAGGGCGCGTGGGAGGAGCTGTTGCCCGACGAGGTGCTCACGGTCAGCGATCCCGCTTTTCGCCCCTGGGAGTTGCACCTGCGCCGTATCATCTATCGCTGGCACCACTTGCGCGACGACAACGTCATCGAGCCGATGTGCAAGGTCGGGCTGTCCCATCGCATCACCGGCTGGGGCCTGGAGCCCGCGCGCAAGCCGAGCCCCGAGCGCCGCGGCGCGTGGACCTTCGACCCCGTGATAAGTGACCCCGCCGACGCCGCCAAGCTCACGCAGCCCGACCTCATAGTGGACGAGGAGCAGACGCAGCGCGACCTCGAAGCGGTGGCCGACCTCTTCGGGGACATCCTGGAGGTGCGTGCCCATCGGCGCGTCCACGTGAATACCAGTCTCATCGGCCACCTGGTCAATCTGCGCGGGCTGAACGAGATCATGCTCGACATGTGCGACCGCCCGCAATGGGTGCACCAGGTCATGACCTTCATGACCGAGGCCACCGAGCGCCTGCTCGACCTGGTCGAGCAGGCGCCAGACTTGAGCCTCAATAACGGCGACGACTATGTCGGTTCGGGCGGGGTGGGGTATACCGACGACCTGCCGGGGCCGGGTTTCGATGGACGCGTGCGCCTGCGCGACCTATGGGGGTTCGCCGAGGCGCAGGAGCTGGCGCTGGTGTCGCCGGCGATGCACGAGGAGTTCGTGCTGCGCTACCAGGGGCGCCTGCTGGAGCGCTTCGGCCTCAACTGCTACGGCTGCTGCGAGGACGTCACGCAGAAGCTCGAGATGATCAAGCGCACGATCCCGCGCCTGCGGCGGCTGTCGGTCAGCCCGTGGACCGATCTGGGCGCGGCGGCCGAGGCGCTTCAGGATCGCATCGTCTATTCGTGGAAGCCCAACCCGTCGCCGGTACTCCTGAGTTTCGACGCCGGCCGCATCCGCCGCGAGATCAATGAGTGTCTGGACGCCGCCGACGGCTGCATCGTCGAGATGGTTCTCAAGGACACCCACACCGTGCACGGGCATCCCGAGACCCTGCACAACTGGGTGAAGATCGCCAACGAAGTCACCGCCGAGCGTGGGCCGTGACCAGAGATTGACCGCCGATGGGCGCAGATTGAGAAGGAGGTGGAGCGCAACTGTTAGCTGGGCGAAATGACGAAGTGGAATGACAGCCTGAATGTCGCTCAGATCAATGCCCTCAACCAGCGCGGGGGGCGGATGTTGAGCGTGGTGGACCTGCTCGATGCCGGCACCATGGACCTCGACCTGGCGAGCGCCCTGTGCGCGCTGGTGGCGCGCGGGGCGAGTTTCCTCTCCGGCGCGGTGCCCGGCGGCGCGGGCAAGACCACGATTATGGCTGCGATCCTGGCCTTCCTGCCGCCGGACATGGAGATCAGCACCGTTGACGGCGAGCGCGTGATCGCCGGCGCCGACTCCGCGGGCAAGCCGGGCGCGCGCCGCTGCTACCTGGCGCACGAGATCGGGGCCGGCCACTGGTACGGCTACATCTGGGGGCGGGCGGTGCGTGAATATCTCGACCTCGCCCGCCGCGGGCACATGATCGCCACCGGCTTGCACGCGGATACGCTGCCTCAGCTCCGGGATATCCTGCTGTCGCCGCCGCTTGGCGTCGAGGAAGATGCCCTGGCGACCCTCGGTTTCACGCTCTTCGTCGCCGCCGACAGATGTGGCCGTGAGGTGCGCCGGAGGGTGTCTGCCGTGCACGCCGGGGCCGCCGCGGACGCGCCGGCGCTGTTCAGATGGGATCGCCGATCCGACCGCTTCCGCCGCGAGGCCGACCTCGACGCCCAGGTGCCGCCCGCGGAGCGAGCGGCGCTGCGCGAGCTGCTGGGGAACCTGCAGCGGCAGCAGGTGCGCCGCATCGAAGACGTCCGCGCCGCCTACCTCGACTCCCTGCTCCGTTCGTGACACCGCTTGGCGAGCCGCGTCGCGCCCCGGAAGGGGTCGGTGGCCCCTCCAACGAAGTGGGCGCCATCGTCGGCTCCAGGCACTACCTATGCGAACCAACCACGTGAAGGAAAAGCTGAGTCGTGGCGAGCCGGTCTTCGGCTGCGCCGCTTTCGGCGTGGCCAACCCGGAAATCGCCCACGCCCTGGCCGCATCGGGGTTCGATTTCCTGCTGATCGAGAACGAGCACTGGCCGATGTCGCTGGAGTCGGGGCAGCTGCTGGTGCGGGCGGCGCGCGCCGCCGACATCACCGCCATCACCCGCGTGCCCGACGCCGAGTATCACCTGGTGGCGCGCACCCTGGACACCGGCAGCGAGGGCGTGATCGTGCCGCGGGTGGAGACGCCGGAGCGCGCCGCCGAGGTGGTGTCCTGGGCGCGCTTCCCGCCCGAGGGCCAGCGCGGCTGCGGCCCCGGACCGCTGCTCTACGACTACGAGTCGGTGCCGCTGCCGGAGGCGCTGGCGCACTGGAATCGCAACACCCTGGTCGTCATCCAGGCGGAGTCCCGGCGGGCCATTGAATGCGTGGACGAGCTGGCGGCGACGCCCGGCCTGGACGCGATCATGATCGGCCCCGCCGACCTCTCGATTTCCATCGGCGCCCCCCACGACCTCGATCACCCCGAGTTCGTGCGCAGCGTCGAGCGCCTGACCGCGGCCTGCGCCACCGTCGGCATCGCCTCCGGCATGTTCATCGGCGACCTGGAGCGCATCCGACGGTACATGACCTTGGGCATGCGCCTATTCGTGGTCAGCGGCGACCTCCAGCTGGTGCACCAGGCCGGGCGCGAGCTGATGGGCAAGCTCACCACCATCGCCCGCGACGTGCTGGGCGGTGACCCGGCACTGTAGGGCGCGCGGCTCATGCGTACCGTGGGTAAGACGGATGGAAGACGAAGCCTAGGGTTTCCAGTCGGCGCTGCGCTGTCTCTGATATCTCGCAGGGTATCGCGGCAGTCGGGAAAGGAGCGAACGCGTTCAGGAAGTCAACGAGCCGCCCCTGGCTCACCAGATCCTCCAACCACCGCACCTCGCGCAGCGCCATCTCTTGCCAGAGGTCACCGAACTGACTAGCAGCGTGCATTGCCGTGAGTTCTTCTCTATCCTTGATCACGCAGTTGCGGCCACTGGCACTGATAAGCACATCAACGCACAGGTCCGTCGTGTACAGCTTGTCGCGCACCCGATAATGAGGCGTTGTGATATCACAGTTGAACGCGAAGGGGAACCCATGAGACCGATCCTCCGCGGGCATTAAGTCATGGCCGAATGTTGCTAAGACGTGGAGCCAACGCCTCAGGAACATGTAGCTGCGGCAATAGCCCCGAGTCGCCCCGCTGGAATACCACCCGTCACAGACGATTACCTCATCGTCCGCCTGGACGGGCGGCGATAGGTATCGGAAGACCCGGACCTCGCCGGGCAGGTGATGTTGGTAGAGTGTGATCTGCATGTGGGAGTCACGCCCCGAGCTGAGGCCGAAGATCATTCGTTAGGTGCGTCCAGCAATCCCATGCGCTCAATGTCCTTGATCGTCTTGAACAAGTGCTGCGGCCCAGTCGAGAGTTCCTCGAAACCGTACTTCCGGTAGAACGCCGCTGTCCGGTCGTTGAGGGCATCAACCACAAGCGCATATACGCCGACCTGCCGAGAAACGAGCAGGGCGCTGCGTTGAGCATCCATCAAGAGGCGAACACCGATGCTTTGGCCCTGGTAGCGTTTATCAACTGCAAGCTTGCCGAGGAGAAGCGCGGGGACCTTCTTGATCGCGTTCTTCCTGGGCAGTTCCCCTGGAGCGAGGGAGGTCATGGAAAGCGCGTAGTAGCCGAGCACTTGCGCGGAGCCCGGTGCGGTCACCGCCACCCAGACCTGAGCGTATCCCTTGTCAACATGCTGGCGTGCGGTGAAACGGAGGTAGTCATTGAGTTCCGGTTCTCCGCAATCGAAATTCATCCGGTCGTGGACGCTCTTATCGAGGCGCTCAATGACCAGGGGAGTGGGGTTCACTGTTTCGCTCGCCACACCCGTCTGTCTCCCTCGTCCCGACCCTTTCGGTAAAGAGAAACGGCGCGCTTCGTAGCCTCGTCAGGTTCTCGCGCCGGCCGCTCGAGGGCGCGGGTGAAGCGATCCCACTCCTCCTTGGTGAGCCGGATGGTTGAGTCGTCATGGAGCACGTCGGAGGCTGCCGTGACCAGGGTGTGGATGACGAAATCGGACACCGAGAAGCCGGATCGCCGAGCGGCTCGCTCGATCATCTTCTTGTGTTCCGGAGACACCCGGCAGGACAGGTTTTCAGACTTCACACGTGCGGTCGGCATGGTCCACCACCTCTGCCGCTAGTATATCACGATGTACTACAAATGTCACGCGCGATAACCCTGGGTATGTTCGTTTCCTGTGGGGATGGCCGGCTGCATACCCGGATGTAGCACAGTCGCCCTCGGCTGTGGACAGGGCGCACGCCGTGCGCCCCTACGCATTCCTCACCCTCGCCCTACCTCTTCCCGTACTCCGCGATGGCTTCGAGGTAGCACTCGATGTTGGGGATGGGCACCACGTATGGAATGTGATTGCCCACGGCGAAGAAGTACCCGGGGCACGCCTTGCCGAGATCGGCGCAGCGCTTGACCTCGGCGCGGATCTCCGCCGGCCCCTTGGTTTGGAGTATGCGCGAGTCAATGTTGCCGATGATGACGTGGGTTTGCCCATAGCGCTCCACGATGTAGCGCAGATCCGTCAGCGGCTCGAAGATGAACCCCTCGGCCCCCGCCTCCGCGATGTCATCAACGAAAGCGTCGAAGTTCCCGTCGGAGCAGAACAGCACCTTGATTCCCGCCTCCCGCAGCGGCCGCAGCAGGCGCTTCAGGCGCGGGAACACATAGCGCCGCATCCACGCCGGCGAGAACGACGGCCCGCTCGCCCACACGATGTCATCGTGGCACAGGAAGATCGGCACCTCCGCGCGGACATGCGCCTCCACCACCATCGCGCTGATCTCCGTGAACCCGTCCAGCACGCGCTCGAAACGGTCGGGGTCATCCATCGCCGCGGTCATGAACAAGTCCCAGCCGAAGGTCAGGATGGGCCACGTGAACACCGAGTTGTAGAATCCGCCGGGGAACACCGCATCGGGGTAAGCGGCCTGGCCCGCCTCGTAAGCGCGCCGGACGTCGGCCGTCAGCTCCTCCATGGTCGGCAGGTTTGCGGTCGCCAGCGGATCGAAGGCCAGCACCTCCTCTTCCGTCTTGAACGGATAGGACGCCGCCCACGGCGTTTCCGATTCGTAATACTTCGCCCGGCCCATGTCGGTGCGCGGCGTGCCCCAGTCGCGGCCATAGGCGGACCAGATGAAGTCGTAATCCAGGGCCTTGGCGAGCGCGGGGCCGGCCTGGGCGGCCTGCTCCGGGTTGTCAAGATCGAACCCGGTGACCTTGAGGACGAACTGGCGATGGGTGACATACTCGGTATGCGGGATTTGCTCCGGCATCTCCAGGTGGATCGCCTGCCAACCGCGCTGGTAACTCATCGCCTGCTCCTCGCTTTGGTCCGTCATGGACAGCGCGCTGCCTATTCGCCGCCTGCGTCGCCGCAACCTGCGGCGCGGTACTGGGCGTGCGCGGCGCCCCCCTTGTCGCAACCCTTCACATCCTCGCGCGCGGCGGCGTTGACTCGGCCTGGCAAGCGCCGCTATAATCGCTTCGCTCTGGGTTCGGCGCGGCTCGTTGCAGTCATTGATCGCCTGCGCAGGATGACTGACGGCAGTTCGCCTGTCGCCCTCGAGACCGCGCGGGGCAGCCGGCGACGCCGACTCCGGGCATGGTGTGCGGTGGTCGAGCGCACCTTCCCCTCGCTGGCGTCGCAGGTTCCCCGCGGTTGTCACCGGCGCCGGGCCACGGAGGCGCTGTCATGTCACTGCTGCAAGCTATCCGCGGGCGCGGCGCGCGCGTCACCATTCTCGGCCTGGGCTATGTCGGCTTGCCCCTGAGCGTGAGCATGGCCGAGGCGGGGTTCGCGGTCACCGGCTTCGACATCAACGCCGAGCGCGTGCGCCGCCTGCGCACCGGCGCCAGCGATGTCGCCGATGTCTCGCGCAAGCGCCTGCGGCAGGCGCTTGCGCACGGCAAGCTGCAACTGCTGGCCGACGCTGGCGAGCTGGCGGCCGATGTCTTCGCCATCTGCGTGCCGACGCCGTTCGGCAAGGCCCGCCAGCCGGACCTGTCGTGCGTGACCGCCGCCGCGCGCACCGTCTCCCAGCACCTGCGGCGGGGGACAATGGTGGTGCTCGAGAGCACGACCTACCCCGGCACCACCCGCGACATCGTGCGCCCGCTGCTGGAGGGCTCGGGGCTGAAGGCGGGGCGCGATTTCGCCCTCGCCTTCGCCCCCGAGCGCGTGGACCCCGGCAACCCCAGCTTCCACATCGAGAACACGCCGCGCATCGTCGGCGGCCTGACCCCGCGCTGCGCGCGCGCGGCCAAGGCGTTCTACTCGCAGGTGACCCCCGACGTGCGCACCGTCGGCTCGCTCGAGACCGCGGAGATGGCGAAGCTGATGGAGAACACCTTTCGCCACGTCAACATCGCCCTGGTCAACGAGATGGCGGTGCTGTGCACCGATCTGGGGGTGGACGTATGGGAGATGATTGACGCCGCCGCGACCAAGCCCTTCGGCTACATGCCCTTCTACCCCGGGCCGGGCGTGGGGGGCCATTGCATCCCCATTGACCCCTGCTATCTGTCCTATCGCGTGCGGGAGCTGGGGCGCCAGGCGCGGTTCGTGGAGCTGGCGGAGGCGGTCAACGAGGAGATGCCGGACTACGTGGTGGCGCGGGTGGCGGACGCCCTCAACCAGCGCAGCCAGGCGCTGCGCGGGGCGCGCATCCTGGTGCTGGGGGCGGCCTACAAGCGCGACGTCGCCGACACCCGGGAGTCGCCGGCGTTGAAGGTGATTCACAAGCTGCGGCAGAAGGGAGCGCTGGTGCGCTATCACGATCCCCTGGTGCCGGAGGTCAACGGCACCGGGGAGGCGCTCCATTCGGTGGCGCTGACGGCCCGGGAAATGGAGAGCTGTGACTGCGCGGTGGTGGTCACGGACCACAGCTCGCTGCCCTACCGCGAGCTGGTGCGGCGCTGCCGGCTGATCCTCGACACGCGCAACGCGCTGCGGCGCTACCGGGCGGACAACATCGTGCGCCTGTGAGCGCGGCGGGCTCGGGGGCGGCGGCCGACATCGGCGGCGGGCAGCCGACCCATTGGGTCTCGTCTGCCGCGGCGATTGCGTCATGCGTCCTGACCCCCTACCACACAGTGCGCGGAGAACGACGGGGTGAAGCTCCTCTGCGTCGCCGGTAGCCGCGGCGAGCGTGCCCGGCTGGCGCCGGTGGTCCAGTGCCTGGAAGGCGAACACGACATCGTCTGCGCATATGTTTCATGCGCGGGCGAGGTGCCCACCTGGGACCTGACCGCCCCGCCGCCCCCGGACTGGGGTTTGGAGATTGAGGACCCCACTCCGGCGTCGCGGGTGGGATCGGTGTTGCGCTGGTCGGAGTCCCTGCTGGCGGAGGGGCGGTTCGACCTGCTGCTGACATGCGGGGAGTCCGATATGGCGGTCGGCGCCGCGATCGCGGCGTGCCTGGCCGAGGTCACCATCGCGCATCTCGATGCCGGGGTGATGCTCGATCCCGCGAACCCCAACGCCCGCCTGCTCGATCAGGCCGCCGCATTCCTGCTGGCGCCGCACCTGGAGGCGGTGCAGCGGCTGGCCGCGCGCGGCATGGAGGACGCGGCCTACCTGTGCGGCGACACCCTGGCGGATTCACCCCCGGTCGCGGGTGTGGCCAGTGGCGCGGCGGACGGCTGCCTTTGCTACCTGGCCGGGGTCGCCGTGGGGCCGGCGGTGCTGCCCGCCGTGCTGGCGGCGCTGCGACGGTTGCCCATGGCCGTGACCATGCCCGCGGGACCGCGCGCGCAAGCCCTCCTGGCCGCCGCCGGGCTGCCGCGGGGAAACCTGGCCGTGGTCGAGCCGCTCGACTACGCCCCGCTGCAGGAGGCCGTCGCGCGCGCCGCTCTCGTGATCACCGACAGCGCCACCTTGCAGCGTGAGGCGTACTTCCGCGGCACCGTCGCCATCGGGCTGGCGCCCGCCGATTTCCCCGACGGCGAGCGCACGGGCTGGGTGCGCCCGGTGGCGGTGGACGAGGACGCCATCATCGCGGCCGCGCAGGCGCCCCCGCCCCCCCATCCACCGGAGATCGAGGGGCAGCGCGGGGCGGCCCTGCGCGCCGCTCAGTTCCTGACGGCATCATGAGCGTCTTCAACATCGCGGTCATCGCCGCCGAACGGGGCGGCTTCGTGCGCGCGGCGCCTCTGCTTGCCGAGCTGCGCGCGCGCCCGGAATGCAATCCCCGGTTCGTCTTTGCCGGCGAGGACTACGTCCCCTGGGCCGCCTCCGAGCTCTTCCACGACCTGGGGCTGCCCTATGCCGACGCGGTCATCGGCGCCAGCGAGGGCACGCGCGCCGAACGTCTAGCGCGGGTCATGACCGGCTGCGAGCGATTCGCCGCCGCCCGTGACCTGCGCGCCGTCGTCCTGGTGGGCCAGTCGCCGACGATGCTAGGCTGCGCCATCGCGTGCGCGCGCTCCCGCGCTGTGGTCGCGCACGCGGACGCGGGTCTGCGCGCCCCTGGGGTCAGCGGGCGCACCGGCCTCGCCGCGCAGATGGATCGAGCCTGCGGGCTGCTGTTGGCGGCCTCCGAGCCCGCCCACGACCGGCTGCTGAACGAGGGCGCGGCGGAAGAAACGGTGATGCTGGCGGGCACCCTGGCCGCCGACGCCGTTGCGCGCTGGCTGAAGCCGGCGCGTGAGAGCGATGCCCCGGCGCGGGCGGGCTTGCAGCGCAAGGAGTTCGCGCTGGCGCTGGTGGAGTCACCGGCCACCATCGAGAACGTCGTCAACCTGCGTAAGCTGGTGGACGTGCTGGCGCGCGTGCAGGACCAGGTGCCCATCGCTATGTGCGTCCATCGGCGGCTGTCGGAGAAGCTGAAACACTGGGACCTGGCGCAGAGTGTCGCGGAGCTGCCGCACGTGCGTGAGGTCGAGCCGCGCGGATACGTCGAGTTCCTGTCGCTGCTCGACTCGGCGCGCCTGGTGCTGACCGACGTCGGGGGCATCCAAGATGAGGCGGCCGTCCTGGGGGTGCCCTGTCTTACGCTCGCCGATGCCACCGATCGCGCGGCAACGGTGGTCTGCGGCAACAACACGCTGGTCGGCCTCGATGCGGAGCCGGCGGGGCAGGCGGTGGCGGCGGTGATGGAGAATCGGTACCCGCAAGCCAGGCGGCCCGCCGCCTGGGACGGCCGCGCCGCCGAACGCATTGTGGATGCCCTGCTGGAGACCGTGTAGGCAACAAGAACCGAAATCGCACGAATGCAGAGCGGCAAGAGCAGGCTGCCAGAGACATTGTTGCCTTGCGGTGATGACTCCCGGGGCAGCGGACGTGCGTGGAACCTCACCGGAATGATGCGCCGTCGCGGTGTACTGCGGCCGTTAGTGTGGCACAGCCGCCCTCGGCTGTGGCGCGATATACACGGGAGGGTCCCTGCTGCGCATCCGGGCTGCCAGTGTTCCGGCTCGGCGTGGTGACTCGGCAAAAAGGTGTTTCTGCCACGTGGACAAGGAACCTAGTTGCCCCGCACCGCGATGTGGGAGAGAGCAATATGGAGAACAACGAATTGGCATTCCTGATGAGGCAGTACGAGATACTCATCAGTCGAAGCGAGCACCATCATATCCGATGGAACGACCATTGGAGGGTGTATTTGACTGTCTTGGGTATCATCATGGGAGCTATGATTACAGTACTCGCCGTGGGCAGCGCGGACGTCGGCGGGCGCATCTCGTCGTTTGCATGGCGGACCGTGTCAGGGATCGGGGCTGCTGTCGCCCTGCTCGCTATGATCAGCCTGAACCGCATCAGAAACGACCACAAGCTGATCTGGCACTATCTCCGGAGAATCGAGGAGAGAATAAAGTGCGTGGCCGACGGCTGGCCGTTCATCTCGCAGTTCACCGTCGGGCGCAAGTTCTTCTCCGACGAGGTTGCCGATCTCCCGTTCCGTTCTGACGGGCAGGAGGTAGAAGGCGAGAAAGGAATGGAGAGATTCACGCCCACCTGGGTGCCGCGCCTGTGGAAGTTGAACCAGTCCCACCTGGCCACGGTCACGTTCGGTCTGTTCGCCTTGTTCTTCCTCATAGGGCTTCTGTTTCCAGGAATACTGGTCACACGAGAATCATCCGGGAATCAGAGCTCCGCGGGCGTTCAAGAATCGCAGAGGCCGACCGCCGAGATCCAGACAGACAGACGCCGCGGAGACACTATGCCCTTGAATGTCCCTGCAGAGTGAGGTGATAGGATCATGAAGCTTCTCGTCACCGGCGGCGCCGGGTTCATCGGCAGCAACTTCATCCGCTACCTGCTGCGCGGCCACCCCGATTGGGAGGTGGTCAATCTCGACAAGCTGACCTACGCCGGCAACCTCGACAACCTGGTCGAGGTCGCCGGCGATCCCCGCTACACCTTCGTCCAGGGCGACATCTGCGACGTCGAGGCGGCCCGCGGCGCCGCCCGGGGCTGTGACGCCATCGTCAACTTCGCCGCCGAGAGCCACGTGGACCGCTCCATCGCCGACCCCGGCGGCTTCCTGCGCACCGACATCTTCGGCGTCCATGTCCTGCTCGAGGTCGCGCGCGAGTTGGGCATCAGGCGCGTCCTGCAGATCAGCACCGACGAGGTCTACGGCCCCATCGAGCAGGGTGCATTCCGCGAGGACGACCGCCTGCGCCCCGGCAATCCCTATGCCGCGAGCAAGGCGGGGGGAGAGCTGCTTGCCCACTCGTACTGGAAGACCTATGGCGCGCCGGTCATCATCAGCCGCGCCACCAATAACCTCGGCCCCCACCAGTACCCGGAGAAGATGGCGTCGCTGTTCATCACCAATGCCCTCGAGGACCAGCCGCTGCCGGTCTATGGCGACGGGCGGCAGATGCGCGACTGGATGCACGTCGAGGATCACTGCCGCGCGTGCGAGCTGCTGCTGGAGCGCGGCGAGCCGGGCGAAATCTACAACATCGGCGGCACGCCGACCGCCACCAACATCGAAATCGCGACCATGATCCTCGACGCCCTCGGCAAGCCGCACGACCTCATCACCCACGTCAAGGATCGCCCCGGCCACGATCGGCGCTATGCGGTGGACGCCTCCAAGCTGCGGGCCCTGGGCTGGGCGCCGACCTATGATCTCAAGTCCGCCCTCGCCGCCACCGTCGAGTGGTACCGGGAGAACCAGGCCTGGTGGCGCAAGATCAAGTCGGGAGAGTTTTTGGAGTATTATCGGCGGCAGTACGGTCTGTGACCGCGTCGCAGCGGGGGGCAATGTGGTTCTGGCGCCCCGACGAGTCGGTGCGCGCCCGAGGGATAAGCCGTTGTGCTACTTCGGAATGACGCCTGCGCATGATCCGTCCGGAGGAACATGGTAATGCTGCCGGTGATAAGGCTGGGGACGAAACCTGCCGGCGGGCGAGACGGGTAGGCCGGGATGCATGAACTGATAACCACGCCCACACTGGCCGACATCCAGCAGGTGGTGCAACAAATTGGGGAGCGCTTCCATCCGCGCCGGGTGATCCTGTTCGGGTCCCATGCCGGCGGCAGGCCCGGTCCGGACAGCGATGTGGACTTGCTCGTCGAAATGGAAACGTCGCTGCCGAACGTAGAACAGGCGGTGGAGATTCGCCGGGCGGTGGACCTACCGTTTCCGGCTGATCTGCTGGTCAGAACTCCCGCGCAAGTCGCGGAACGCTTGGCCCTGGGGGACGTCTTCCTGCGCGAAGTGCTGACGAAAGGCCGGGTGCTGTATGAAGGCCATGACGCAGGAGTGGGTTGAGAAGGCGGAAGGCGACTACCGGGTGGCCGTCGGCCAACGGCAGGACGCCGAGCCTGTGTACGACGCGATCTGCTTCCACGCGCAGCAGTGCGCAGAGAAATACCTCAAAGCCTGGCTGGCCGAACAGGGGTTGGGCTTTCCCAAGATACATGACCTGGAGGCGCTTGCCAAGCTATGCCTCCCTTCGCTGTCGGAGTTGGATGTCGTCATGGATGATCTGCGGCTGTTGACCAGCTTCGCGGTGGAGATTCGTTACCCCGGCGTCTTCGCCCAGAGGCAGGACGCCGAGAGATGCTGGCGGGCTGCCGTGCGAGCTCGTGATGTCATCCGGCGCGGTTTCGGCATAGGCCCGGCCTGAGAGGTTGACCGATGGATGACCCGCTAGAGGAGATCGTAGGGCGACTTGACCAGGCCAAGCTGCTGGTGCTCGGCGATATCGCCTTGGAACGGGTGCTGCGCGGGGAAGCGGTAGAGGCCGGGCCGGGCGTGCTCAGGCTGCGGGCCCCGGAGCAGACGACGCGGGTGGGCGCGGCGGGCGGCATCGCCGCGGCCGCGGCCGCGGTTGGCGCCCAGGTGTGGGCGGCTGGTATCCTGGGGCAGGATCCGCAGTCCGGCGAGGTGCTGCGCGCCCTCGCCGGCGCGGGGGTTGACCCCTTCGGCATGGTCACGGCGGCGGGCGCTCGCACGGGCGAGAGCATGGTCGTGGAGTTCGACGCAGCGGGGCCGTGGTCGAGGGTGGAGATCGAGCTAGCGCCGCCCCCACCCCTGGAAGGACCGCCGGCGCAGGAGATGCTCCAGCACATCGAACCGCTGATCGCGCGGGCGGATGCGCTGGTGATGGTGTCCCCGCGGGCGGCGGCGCCGGAGACGCTCGCCCGTGCCGCCGAGTTCGCACGGGGACGAGGCAAGCTGGTCATCGGCGCCCTGGGCGACAGCCCGCTGCCACCCGGTGACGTCGTGGTGCAGGGACCGGCGGATGACGCGCCCGCCGCGACCCCCGAGGCGCTCATCGCTGTGCGGGATGACGGCAGCGTCCAGGTGCTGGGGGGCAGGGTGGAAACCGCGAGCTTCGCCGCCGCGCTCGACCGGGGCGATCCGCGGGCATGGGAGCAGTTCATCGCCGGCGTCGCCGCCGCCGCGGCGATCGGGGCGGAGCCCCTGGCGGCGGCGCGCATCGGCGCGGCAGCGGCCGCGGCCGGTTCGCGCGCGCCCATCACCGCCGACGCGATCAGACGACAGCTAAGCGCCGGGTGAACACCCTCCGCGGCCGGCGCGCGAACTGAGATGATACATTCCCAGACATCGGCCGGCGGCATCGTCGTTCGCCGCCGGGGGCAAGACGTGCAGGTGTGCTTGATCCTCGACGACTACGATGCGTGGACCTTTCCCAAGGGCAAGGTGGAAACGGGGGAGGCGCTCCCCGACACCGCCCGCCGTGAGGTGCGGGAGGAGATCGGCCTCGCCGACGTGCGGATCGTCGCGGACCTGGGCGCCAGCAAGTATCGGTTCGCCCGCGGCGACGACATCTACAAGAAGACCGTGCGCTGGTTCCTGATGGCGGCCGCGCCCGGAGCCGAGGTCACCCCCATGCGCGCCGAGCGCGTGCGCGACGCCGGCTGGTTCGTCCCCGGGCAGGCGCTGTCCATGCTGGGGTATCGCAACCTGCGCCCGATCCTGCGGCGAGCGCTGCGAGGGCTGGGCACGGAGATCCCGCCGCCCAGACTGAATCATCCGTGATTCCGGCCAGAGCCCCGGCATGTCCAGGCGTCACCTGATCACCTCGACCCACCGGGGGGCTAGCCCCACTGCGCCTTGCACCCCCATCATCGCCGGACACGCCCTCCCCGGCCTTCAGCCGGGAGGCGGTATAGGGGCTGGTAAGCTAGGGAATGATCGCGCGAGGCGGCGGTGTCACATGTTCGGCCTCCGATCTTCTGCGCCGCGCGCGGGGAACCTTCCCGGAGGCCGGATGCGGTCCGGCACCGCGCGCAGCTAACCGAGGTGGGAGCGATGCCGGGCAGGATAAGGCGCTTTGCTGGGGAAGAAGGCTGCCACCCTGAAGGGAGACCGCGATGGCCCGCACTTTCTTGCTGGCTGACCGCAAGTGGTTGCACTGGGATTTCGGCGACTGGGCGCCGGAGGGGAGGTTCCGCTTCCGCGTCTGCCCGCCAGCGAAGCACGCGGAGCCGCTGCTCACCGCCGACAAGCCTTGGGAGGCGATGTCCACCGGCTGGCATACCGTGCTCCATGACGGCGGCCGCTACCGCTGTTGGTACGAGGCATGGGGCGAAACCTATGCCCATGATAGCGAGGGCCAGTTGTGCTACGCGGAAAGCGATGACGGCCTGAGCTGGCACAAGCCCGAGCTGGGACTGGTCGAGTATCGGGGGGCGACGGCGAACAATATCCTCATCGCCGGGGAAACGGCCTTCTACGGCTACGGCTTACACGGCAGCAGCGTCTTTCTTGATCCGACCGCTCCGGAGCAGGAACGCTACAAGCTCATCTACATGGGACAGATGAAGGGGTATTTCGACGGTTGGGGCTGCGCCGTGGTGCAGGCCTACTCCGACGACGGCCTGCACTGGCAGGCGCGGCGCCACAGCTGCTGGGACGGCCCGCCCACGCTGCTGGCGCACGCCAGCGACACGCAGACGGTGGTCTTCTGGGACCCGTCACGGCGGCAGTATGTGGGCTATTTCCGCACCTGGGAACCAGGCTACGCACGGTGCATCGGGCGGTCGGAAACGAACGACTTCTATAACTGGCCCGCGCCGCGCACCATCATCCGCTGCGACCATCTGGACGCCCCGGGCGCCGATCTGTATAACAACGCCGCCAGCCGCTATGAGAGCGGCGGCGACAGCGCCTATTTCATCTTCACCTCCGTCTTTAACCACGACCGCGACGACCTCTACGTTCAGCTCGCCACCAGTCGCGACGGTATCGCCTTCGACCGCTTTGACCGCGCGTCGTTCATTCCCAACGGCCCCGCGCCCTTCGACCGCGGCGGCATCTACACCGCGCCGGGCGTCCTCCCCTTCCGCCGCGGCCTCGCCATCTACTACCACGGCGTTTCCTACAAGCACGGCGAAGCCTCCCCCTCGCAGATCCAGTATCAGGGCGCCCTAGGCATGGTGACCTTACCGCGCGACCGCTTCCAGGGCATTCACGCCGATGACGAGTTCGCCTTCAGCCTGCAGCCGTTTGCGCTGGAGGGAGGCCTCTCCGTCAATGCCGAGACCGCGCCCGGCGGCGAAGCGCGCGCCGCACTCATCTGCGATGGGAAGATCGCGGCCGGATTCGACTTTGCGGATTGCCGGCCGATTGTCGGCGATCAGCCGGCGGGAGCGCTGAGCTGGAAAGGCGAGCTGACGCCGCTGATGGGGAAACCGGTGATGCTGCGGCTGCGGCTGCGGCAGGCGACCGTCTATGCGGTCAGCGTCGGATGAGGAAGCCGCCGCTGACCTCGCCGGCCGGCCGCGCCGCGCCCCCCGCGCGGCCTAGGCGAAGCCGGGTCGCGCGCGGTGTCGGGAAGGAGGTCGGCGCGGGGCGGCGAATCGCCATCCTATGTGCGCCAGCATCTTCCGGCGCGGCAAGCATCGGCAGCGCAGGAAGGGTGAGGTCCCGGTTTCGCCCTTGCGCAAGCGCGCGCGCACCGCGGCTGAGGCGATCCACAGCGACAAGAGCGCCCGCTGGTTTCCGGTCACCGACGTCTTCCCGATCTACAACTACCTCTACGACTACTTCGACGGCCGTGCCGAGGACGCCCGGCTGCGTCGCATCGCCCAGGAGGCCCTGGCTCGGCTCCACGACGTAGCGCGGCGCGTCGAGGCGAGCGCCGTCAATCCCCTGCCGCCGGACTGGGACCGGGCCAAGGCGGCGCTGGCCGAAGTGTCCGCGGTGCTCGAGGCGGTGACGGGGCCATGATAGGCAGCCGCGGCGGCCGGCGCCGGCTGCCCCCGGCCCATCGGGATTGCCCTCGCTCCTTTCCTCGGCTATAATCTTCGCGGAGCGCAGGCCGTGATAGACTTCGAACGCGTTTCGTTCGTCTACGATAACGATGTCGAGGCTCTCCACGACATCAACGTTCACATCGACAAGGGCGAGTTCGTCTTCCTCGTCGGCCCCACGGGTGAGGGGAAGACCACTGTTCTCAAGCTCATCTACCGCGAGCAGGTTCCCACCAGCGGGCGCGTGATCGTCGCCGGCACTGACATCGGGCGCCTGCCGCGGCGGCGGGTGCCGCACCTGCGGCGACGCGTCGGCGTCGTGTTTCAGGACTTCCGGTTGCTGTCCGACCAGACCATCACCGAGAACATTCTGTTCGCGCTGGAGGCGATGGCCGTGCCCCGACGCGACATGCGCCGGCAGGCGCAGGAGGTGCTGCGCCAGGTCGGGCTCGGGCACCGTACAGATGCCTTCCCGGATGAGTTGTCGGGCGGCGAGCAGCAGCGGGCGTGCATCGCCCGCGCCATCGCCAACCATCCGCCCATCCTGCTCGCCGACGAACCGACCGGCAACCTCGATCCCGACACCTCGCTCGACATCATCTTGCTGCTGCGCGACATCAACGTCCGCGGCACCACCGTGATCGTCGCCACCCACGACCGCTACATCGTGGACGCCCTCAACAAGCGCGTCATGTCGCTGCACCGGGGTCGCATCGTCCGCGACGTCCCGCGGGGCTACTACTATGCTACGCACCCTTGACTTCGCGCTGCAGCGGGCGCTCGCCAACATGCGACGGCACAGCCTGATGAGCGTCGCCGCGACCTCCACCATCGCGGTGACGCTGTCCATCGTCGGCGCCGCCGGCCTGGCCCTGCTCAATGTCAACGCCTGGACGCGCACGGCGGTGAGCGAGGTCGAGATCTACGTCTATGCCAGGCGCGACCTTTCGCGCGCCGACGCCCTCGCGCTGCAGCGGCGCATCAGTGCGCTGCCGCATGTCGTCCACACCGAGTTCGTCCCGCGCGAGGCGGGGCTGCGCCGGTTCCAGGAGAGCTACCACTTCGACCCCGGGCTATTCGAGGGCGTGGGCAACCCCCTGCCCGACGCCATTCACGTGCGCACCGATGACGCCGGCCGGGTGGCGGCGGTGGCGGCGACGGTAGCGACCTGGCCCGCGGTGCGCAAAGTGGTGCATGCGGAGTCCACCATCCGCATCCTGCTCACCGTGCGCCGCATCGTTACCCGCGCCAGCGTCGGCGCGGGGGTGCTCCTGACGCTGGCGGCGATGCTCATCGTGCACAATACCATCCGCCTCGCGCTGCTCGCTCGCCGCAGGGAAATCGGCATCATGCAGCTGGTGGGCGCGACCCCGGCCTTCGTCGCCGCGCCGTTCCTCTTGGAGGGAGTATTCTACGGTCTCGCCGGCGCGCTCATCGCGCTGTGCGTGCTCGTGCCCGGCTACGTCTGGGCCCGCCACGCGCTGGCCAGGATCCTGACGCTGTTCCCCCTGGCGCCGCTGAGCGTGCTCGTTGACTGCGGCGTGCTGCTGGTTATCGGCGGGCTGCTCGCCGCCGGCCTGGCAACGGCGGTGTCGCTCACGCGCTTCCTGCGCAAGTCCCATCCCACGTAGCCGGTGGTGCTCGCGCGACAGGGCCGCGGCCTATTGCCGCCGAATCCATCGTCCGCGGCGCCGTGCCGGCGCCTGACACAATATCTCGCACTTCGGGTTGCAGGCCCCGACGGAGAAGACCTTGGCACGCGTATATCTCGATCATGCCGCCACCACCCCCGTTCACCCGCGGGTGCGCGACGCCATGCTGCCTTACCTGGAGGGCCAGTTCGGCAACCCCTCCAGCATCCACGGCTTCGGCCAGGAGGCGGCGCGGGCGGTGGAGGAAGGAAGGACGTCGCTGGCGGCGCTCATCGGCGCCCAGCCGGAGGAGATCTTCTTCACCAGCGGCGGCTCCGAGGCCGATACCATGGCCCTCTTCGGCGTCTTCCACGCGCGCCGCGACCAGGGCACTCACATCATCACCACCACCATCGAGCACCATGCGGTGCTGCACAGCTGTCAGGCGCTGGCGAAGCGCGGCGCGCGGATCACCTACCTGCCGGTGGACCGACACGGCATGGTCACCCCCGACCAGGTCGCCGCCGCGATCAACGACGATACCATCCTGGTCTCGGTCATGCACGCCAATAACGAGATCGGCACCATCGAGCCCATCGCCGACATCGGCCGGGTATGCCGCGAGCGCGGTGTCATCTTCCACACCGACGCCGTGCAGAGCGTGGGCCATATCCCGCTCGACGTCGCGGCGCTGAACGTTGATCTGCTGTCCCTGTCCGCGCACAAGCTCTACGGCCCCAAGGGGGTGGGGGCGCTCTACAAGCGCAAGGGGGTGCGCATCACCCCCCTCATCTACGGCGGGGGCCACGAGCGCGGCCTGCGCTCCGGCACCGAAAAC
Source organism: Armatimonadota bacterium (assembly GCA_035527535.1). NCBI lineage: Bacteria > Bacillati > Armatimonadota > Armatimonadota bacterium. Next base: position 34,689 of record DATLAK010000182.1, on the reverse strand, counting down.
GTCCCCGGCATCGCCGGCCTCGGCGAGGCCGCGCGTCTGGCGCTCGAGGACATGCCCGCCGAGGCCCCCCGCCAGGCGGCGCTGCGCGACCGCCTGCTCGAGGGTATCGAGCGCGCCATCGCCGACACCGTTCGCACCGGCCACCCCACCCAACGCCTGCCCAACAACGCCAGCGTCTGTATCCGCTACGTCGAGGGCGAGTCCATGCTCCTCAATCTCGACGCCGCCGGCATCGCCGCCTCCAGCGGCTCCGCCTGCACCTCCGGCTCGCTCGAGGCCTCCCACGTCCTGCTCGCCATCGGCCTCGAGCACGACGTCGCCCACGGCTCCCTGCGCCTGTCCCTGGGCCACGACAACACCGAGGAGGAAATCGCCGCCGTGATCGAGGCGCTGCCGCCGATGGTCGAGAAGCTGCGGGCGATGTCGCCCCTCTATCCGGGCAAGGGGGGGGTGTGAGAGAATCCGCGATGAGGGCGTCGGCCCGTGCGAGTGGCTAGACCCGGAGGGCCGCCACGGCGGTCGCAATGCGACCTAGCCGCCGGTCTCTGACCTAGGGACATGATGCGGGGACGAGATGTTCGAACGGCGCTTGCTCAAGCACCTCGACTGGGCGCTGATCGCGGCGACCATGGCGCTGGCCCTCTACGGGCTGGCGATGATCTACAGCGCCAGCTTCTCCAACCGCTCCCTTACCGGCGGCGACGCGTTCTTCTTCGTCAAGCGCCAGGCCTGGTGGCTGGGGGTGGGATTGGCGACAGCGGCAGCCTGCGCAGGTGTAGACTATCGGGGGCCGGCCCGCCGCCACCGCCTGATCTACGTTGTCGTCATCATCGGTCTGCTGGGGGTGATGTGGCGGGGCCAGTCCGCGGGGGGGGCGGCGCGCTGGGTGAGCATCGGCGGCTTCCGGCTGCAGCCATCGGAGCTCGCCAAAGTGGGGTTGATCATGACCCTGGCCGCGCTGCTGGCTCGCCGGCGGCAAACCGTGACGCGGCTGGGCACGATCGCGGTGACGGTGATGCACGTCGCGGCGCCGGCCGCGCTGATCGCGCTGCAACCCGACCTGGGGACGGCGCTGGTGCTGGTGGCATTGTGGTTCGTCATGCTTTTCCTGGCGGGGGCGCGCAAGCTCCATCTGGGGGTGGCGGCGCTGGCCCTGGCGCTGCTGTTTGCGGGCGCGTGGAAGCTCGATGTGCTGCGGCCCTACCAGAAGGCGCGCCTGTCGGTTTTCCTCAACCCGGGCGTGGATCCGCTCGGCAGCGGCTACCACGTCATCCAGTCCAAGATCGCCGTCGGCTCGGGGCGCTGGTGGGGCAAGGGCTATCTGGGGGGCACGCAGAGCCAGCTTCGTTTCATCCCCTCCCAGCACACCGACTTCATCTTCACCGTGGTGGGCGAGGAACTTGGGTTCGTCGGCGCCGCGTGCCTGCTCGCGTTGTACCTGGTCGTGCTGTGGCGCGGGCTCGCGATCATGGATCACGCCGACGACGCGCTGGGAATGCTGCTTGCGGGCGGCATCGTCGCCATGTTTGCGCTGCAGGTGCTGGTCAATATCGGCATGACGGTCAGCATCATGCCGATCACCGGACTGCCGCTACCGTTTTTCAGCTATGGGGGCAGCAGCATGGTCGCGAGCATGGCGGCGGTGGGCCTGCTGCTGAGCATCGCCATGCGCCGCCAGCGCATCAGGTTCTGACGCCGGCGGCCGCCCAGTACCACAGGTAGGCGGAGGTGAGGTCATGTCAGATGAGAAACAGGACGAACTGGACCCGGGATTCCGCGTCGTGGACAAGCGCCAGGGGGCGGCGAGCGAAGGGGGAGGCCAGGCAAACGGGCAAGCGGCGGACGAGCACCCTGCGGAGGCGCCGGCAGACACGGGGAGCCGCCCCGGTGCTGAGCAGGCCGAGGAGGGCGAGCAGGCGCCGGAGCTGGAATCCATTGACGTGTACGGCGTCGTCCAGTACTGCATCGCGCTCCTCAACGGCCACGCCTGGCAGTGGATGGGGCTGGTGATGAACCCCGTGACCAAGAGCGTCGAACGGGATCTGGCCCAGGCGCGGGTCGCCATTGACTGCATCGAGGCTCTGCTCAAGCAGTCGCAGGCGGGCATGCCCGAGGCGCAGGCGCGCCAGCTGCAGCAGGCTCTGAACGACTTGCGGATCAACTTCGTGCGCCAGGGCGCCCAGGGCGCGTGAGAACGATCCCGGTCCCTAGGTCAGAGACCGGCGGCTAGGTCGCATTGCGACCGCCGTGGCGGTGGCTAGGGCTTTGCCCGCCACGGCGGCCTTTGGGCCTAGCCACGGGTGGCACAGTAGGGGCAAGGCATGCCTTGCCCCTACGTGGTCGCCCCGACGCGTCGGGGAAAACGCGCAATCTCGCACAGACGCCTGGCAACCGTTCCTTGACACGGCTCGGCGCTGATAACTATAATCCTCGCGGCTGCGCGGGGGAAGAGTCATGACCCTTGCCGATACCCGGCTGCGCCGGGACATCCAAAAAGAGCTGGTCAAGCGCGACATCGAGTCGAACCAGATCAACGTCAGCGTGGTCAACTTCGTCGTGCACCTGGAGGGGGAGCTACGCGCCGTGCGGGGGATGCGGCTCGATCTGCGCCGGGAGCGCGAGATCATCGAGGAAGTCATTCGCCGCATGAAGGCTGTGCGCGACGTCGTCAACAACCTCAAGGTCCCCCTGTGACGCCTCCTCCGCGCAAGCAGCGCTCGGCGGGCGGCGCCGGGCTTCTGGTCGTCATCTCCGGCCCCTCGGGCGTGGGCAAGGGCGCCATCGTCGCCGGCGCCGGCGACCGCTTGCCGGGCCTGCGGCGCGCCGTGTCGGCCACCACCCGCGCCCCGCGCGCGGGCGAGGTCGAGGGCAAGAGCTACTACTTCAAGTCGCATGACGAGTTCCGCCGCCTGCGCGACGCGGGCGAATTGCTGGAGTGGGCGCAGTACCTGGATGACTACTACGGCACCCCCCGCCGGGAGGCGGAACGCGACCTCGCCGCCGGCGAAACGCTGGTCTTCGAGGTGGACGTCAAGGGCGCGCGCAGCATTCGCGGCCTCTACCCCGAAGCCGTGCTGGTGTTCGCGGCGCCGCCGACCTGGGAGGCGCTGGCGGCCCGTCTCGGCGCCCGCCAGAGCGAAACCGGCGACGCGCTCACCCGTCGCCTGGAGGTCGCGCGGGCCGAGCTCGAGTGCGCCGAGGAATATGATTACGTCATCATCAACGATCGCCTCGCCGACGCGGTGGACCTGTTCCGCGCTATCGTGCGCGCCGAACACGCCCGCCCCCAGCGGGTGGACCTGAACCGCCTGCGCGCCGACGCCAGCCGCGCTAAGCGCACACCATGAGCCACTGCCACTTGCGCGATAAGTGCATAGCAATCGGCGTCACCGGCGGGATCGCCGCCTACAAGGTGGCCGGGGTCGCCAGCGCCCTGCGCCAGGCCGGGGCCGACGTCCACGTCATCATGACCGCGGCCGCCACCCACTTCATCTCGCCGCTTACCTTCGCGACCCTGTCCGGCAACGAGGTAGTCGCGGACATGTTCGAGCGGCCCGCGCACTGGGAGATCAAGCACGTCGCGCTCGCCGATCGCGCCGACGCGTTCCTGGTCGCGCCCGCGAGCGCCAACACCATCGCCAAGCTCGCCGCCGGCCTGGCCGACAACATGGTGACCGCGGTTGCGCTGGCGACCCGCGCGCCGGTCATCATCGCCCCGGCGATGAATGAGCACATGCTGGCGCATCGCGCGACCCAGGACAACCTCGCGCGCCTGCGCGCCTTCGGCTACCACGTCATGGAGTGCGGCGAGGGCCACCTGGCATGCGGCGCCACGGGCCAGGGGCGCCTGCCCGAGCCGGCGGCGATGGTGGCCGAGGTGGAGCGCATCCTGGGCGGCGCGCGCGACCCTGCGGGCCGCTCAGAGCTTGCCCTGAGTGCAACGAAGGGGCCGGCGCTCGAGGGCCTGACGGTGCTCATCACCTCGGGGCCGACGCGGGAACCGATAGACGCCGTGCGCTTCATCTCCAATCGCTCCACCGGCAAGATGGGTTATGCGCTGGCGCAAGCCGCGGCGGGCCGCGGGGCGCGCGTGATTCTCGTCAGCGGGCCCACCGCCCTGCCGGACCCGCCCGGGACGCAGGTGGTGCGAGTGGAGACGACGGCGGAGATGCTGGCGGCGGTGGAGCAGCATGTGGAGCACGCCGATGTCGTGATCGGCGCCGCCGCGCCCTCGGACTATGCGCCCCAGGAACCCGCGGCGCACAAGATCACTAAGTCCGCGCCGCACATCGCCCTCAAGCTGGAGCGTACGCCGGACCTGCTGGCGTGGGTGGCCGAGCGCAAAGGTGAGCGCGTCCTGGTTGGCTTTGCCGCGGAGACCTCGGACCTCATCGCGCGCGCCCAGGACAAGCTTGCGCGCAAGCGCCTCGACCTGATGGTAGCCAATGACGTGACGGTGGAGGGCGCGGGCTTCGCGGCGGACACGAATGTGGCGGCCCTGGTGTTCCCCGATGGGCGCGTGGAGGAGCTGCCGCTGATGAGCAAGCTCGAGCTCGCCCAGCGGGTGATGGAGGTGATCGCGCGCCTGGCGCGGGAGCGCCGGGGCGCCTGAGCGTTCACATCGCAATCGTAATCGTACCATGAAACGCGGCGCAGCCGCCCCGCCACCGGATCGGCGGGCAAGCCTCGGCTGCGACCGTGAGGCGAAAGGACACCGCATGTCGAATAGGTACGTCTTCACCTCGGAGAGCGTGACCGAGGGCCATCCCGACAAGATGGCCGACCAGATCTCGGACGCCGTGCTCGATGCCATTCTCGAACAGGATCCGCTGGGGCGCGTCGCCTGTGAAACCCTGGTGACCACGGGGCTGGTGATCGTCGCGGGGGAGATCACGACCGACTGCTACGTCGAGATCCCTCAGATCGTGCGCAACATGGTCGAGAGCATCGGCTACACGCGCGCGAAGTACGGCTTCGATTTCGAGACCGCGGGGGTGCTGTCATCCATTCAGCCGCAGTCGCCCGACATCGCCAAGGGCGTCAACATCGGCGGCGCCGGCGACCAGGGCATGATGTTCGGCTATGCCTGCACCGAGACGCCGGAGCTGATGCCGATGCCGATCATGGTCGCGCACAAGCTGGCGCGGCGGCTGGCGGCGATTCGCCGCGAAGGCGTCGTGGACTACCTGCGCCCCGACGGCAAGACCCAGGTCACCGTCGAGTATGAAAACGGCAAGCCGGTGCGCATTGATAAGCTCGTCGTTTCCGCTCACCATCGCCCGGACGTGGGCCTGGAGACCATCCGCCGCGATGTCATCGAACACGTGATCCGCCCCATCGTGCCCGCCGACTACATGGATGACAACACGCGCATCCTGGTCAATCCCACCGGCCGCTTCGAGAAGGGCGGCCCGCAGGCCGACACCGGGCTCACCGGGCGCAAGATCATCGTTGACACCTACGGCGGCGTGGCGCGGCACGGCGGCGGGTGCTTCTCCGGCAAGGATGCGACCAAGGTGGACCGCTCGGCGTCCTACATGATGCGCTACATCGCCAAGAACCTGGTGGCCGCGGGCCTCGCCGACAAGCTCGAGGTGCAGGTGGCCTATTCCATCGGCGAGCCCTCGCCGCTGGCGCTGGGGGTGGACGCCTTCGGCACCGGCAAGGTGGAGGATGAAGTGCTGATTCGCCTCATCCGCGACCGCTTCGACCTCACGCCCGCCGGCATGATCGAGAAGCTGGAACTGCGCAAACCGCAGTACCGGCAGGTAGCGGCGTACGGGCACTTCGGCCGCACCGACCTCGATGTGAGCTGGGAGCATACCGACATGGCCGAGACCTTGCACGCCGCCGCCGGATAGGACCGGGTCCCGCGGCAGATGCCGACGGTCCGCGCAATCCGCGCAATGCGCCATGGGCGCACAAGTCTGCGGACTACTCTCCAATGTACTGCGCCGACGTGCTTCCGAATCCCGGAAGGCCCTTCGATCAGGTCTTCACCTATGCCGTGCCGCCGGAGCTGGCGTCACGCATCAGCGAAGGCGGCCAGGTGGTGGTGCCGCTGGGGGCGCGCATGGTGCCGGGGTTCGTGGTGCGCCTGCACAGCGCGCCCCAAGTCAGCGACCTCAAGCCGGTGCAGCAACTTCTGCGCGAGGCGCCGACGCTGCCCGCGCCGCTGGTTCGCCTCGCGCGATGGATGAGCGAATACTACCTGTGCCCCCTGGGCGAGGCGCTGCAGCCGGTGATGCCGCCGGGAAGTCCCCGCCTGGCGCGCCGCGCGCGGCTGGCGGTGAGCGCTGACTCGGAAACCGCGCGCGACCTCTGCCGTCAGCACCCGGAGTGCGCCTGCGCCGTGCGCCTCCTGCGCGAGGAGGGGGGCGAGACCTCGGTGCGCCGCCTGGAGCGCGAGGCCGGGGTGGCGGCCGTGCGCCGGTTGCGGGCGAGCGGGGTGATCGCGGTGGACGCGCGCATCGTGGCGGGGCGAACGCTGGCGGCGCAGATGGCGGAGCTGGTGCACCCGGCGCCCGAGGTGCGCCGGGCGGCGGCAGCGCTGCGCCGGCGCGCCCCCAAGCAGGCGCTGGTGCTCGAACAACTGCTGGCGGCAGGTGAACCGGTTGACATTCGCCACCTGGCGCGGCGGGCCGGCACCGGCGTCGGCGCCGTGCGCGGCCTGGCGGCCAAGGGGTTGGTGCGCGTGTTCAGCAGCCCCCTGCTCCGCGCGCCCTGGGCGGAGGCCGAGCTGGTGGGAGACCTCCCTGCGCGCCTCACCACCGAGCAGGAGTCGGCGGTGGAGCGCATCGCGGCTGCAATCGAGGCCCGGCGCGCGGAAACGTTTCTGCTCTATGGCGTGACCGCCAGCGGCAAGACCGAGGTCTTCGTGCGCGCGGCCGAGCGCGCGCTGGCGCGGGGGCGGCAGGCCGTCATCCTCATGCCCGAGATCGCCCTCACCGCGCAGGCGGTCGGCATCTTCCGCGGGCGCTTTGGCGCGCGGGTGGCGGTGCTGCACAGCGCGCTCGGCCCGGGCGAGCGCGGCGGCGAGTGGCGGCGCATCCACGCCGGCGAGGCCCAGGTCGTCATCGGCGCGCGCTCGGCGCTGTTCGCACCCTGCCCCGACCTGGGGCTGATCGTCCTCGACGAAGAGCACGATCCGTCGTACAAGCAGGATTTCCCGCCGCGTTATCACGCGCGCGACACCGCCATCGAGCGCGCGCGACTGGCGGGCGCCGCGGTGGTGCTGGCGAGCGCCACCCCCAGCCTCGAGTCCTTCCACCGCGCCCGCGCCGGCGACTACACCCTGCTGGCGCTGCCCACCCGCATCGGCGAGCGCCCGCCGCCGGCGGTGGAGGTGGCGGACCTGCGCGGGGTGCGGCAGTCCATCTTCACCCCGCGCCTGATCTACCTGATGAAGCAGGCGCTCGACGCCGGCGAGCAGATCATCCTCTTCCTCAACCGCCGCGGCTATGCCACCATCGTGCTGTGCCCCGAGTGCGGCACCGCCCTGCGCTGCCCCCACTGCGATGTCGCCCTCATCTTCCATCGCGCCGCGCGCACCGTCGAGTGCCACCACTGCGGCCTGAGCGAGACCCCCCCCACCACCTGCGGCAAGTGCGGCGGCGCCAACATCCAGTTCGCGGGCTGGGGCACCGAGCGCGTCGAGCAGGAGCTGCGGCGCCGGCTGCCCCGGGCGCGTCCCACCCGCATGGACCGCGACACCACCACCCGCAAAGGGGCGCACGTGCGCATCGTCGAGGACTTCCGCCGCGCCGACGCCGACGTCCTGGTCGGCACGCAGATGGTGACCAAGGGCTTCCACTTCCCGGGGGTGACGCTGGTGGGCGTGCTGTGCGCCGATGTCGGCCTCAACCTGCCCGACCTGCGCGCCGGCGAGCGCACCTTCCAGCTCCTGGCGCAGGTCGCCGGGCGTTGCGGCCGCGGCGACCGCCCCGGCCGGGTGGTGATCCAGACCTACGCCCCCGAACACTACGCCGTCACCGCCTCCCGCCGCCACGACTACGAGGCCTTCTTCGCCGAGGAATCGGAGGCGCGCCGGGAGCACGGGTATCCGCCCTTCGGTTATCTGTGCAACGTGGTGGTAAGCGCGCCCAGCGAGGGCGCCGCGCGGGCCTACGCCGAGGCGCTCGCCCGCGCCGTGGGACTGGCACCGCAGGGACTGTCCCCATTTTCTTCCGGGAAAATGATGGACTGTACCCTCGGAGAAACCGGTGCCGCTCCCGGCCTGACCGTCCTCGGCCCTGCCTCCGCGCCCCTGGCCAAGGTGCGCGGCAAGCACCGCTGGCACTTGCTGCTACGGGCAGCAGAGGCAGAGCCCATCCGCGCCGCCCTGGTGCGCGCCCTCGACCACGAACGCCCGCCTAAGGACGTCTCGGTTACGGTGGACATGGATCCCGTGTCGCTGACGTGATGGTGGGCGGTGGCAATTGACGCGGAGCTGTGCGTCAACCTTCGCGGTGATGGCGAGTGCGCGAACGCTCACGGTACAGCCGCTCGGTGAACCCGCCGTCGCGGAGAAACGTCTCCTTTAATCGCTGCAACTGCCGGCCGAGGAGAAAACTCGCCTGGTTGAGCAGGCAGATGAGGGTGTTGGCGGCCTCTTGGGCCGAGGCGGTGGCGAAATGGTAGGGGTCGGACGTGTCGGACTTGTCTGACCTGTCGGACGTGTGGGACCCGTCTGACAAGTAGCTTCCCCGCACCGCCAGCGCTTGGGGCGAGTTTTTGTCCCAGATGGGCAAGCCGCGCTGGCGCAGGAAATCCTCGTAATCGAGCAGCAGTTCCTCCAAACTCGCGCGGGCGACGCCAGTGAGCTTGAGCTCGGTCTTTCTCGAGGTCGCTGACGCCATGCTGCCTTCAGCGATGTTCTGAACTCCGCTGCGTGCCGCTTGCACCATCTGGTCGTGGGTGCGCGAGCGTTTCTCGACAAAGCGATCGCAGAAGACCACAGTCCCGTCATATATGGTCTGCACTACCTGGAAGCTCCGCAACTTGCGATAGCCGCCATGCGCCGGAATCAACCGCCTCCGGCGGTCGTCCGACCGGTCCGATCTGTCTGGCACGTTGTGTTCCTTTGTCTGGCACCGAAATCAGAAGCCATAACTCAGCCTGCAAGCTCCGGCAAGTACTTGCCTACGCGCTCGCGCAGGACGCCGAGATGCCGGTCAAGGAAATCATCGTTCACAGAGAAGCCGGTGAGACGGGGCCAGTTGTCTGCGAACAGCGCCAGCCGCCATAGTTGGCGGGCGACGATGAACCAAGAGACCGCGGCGACGGTTGCCTCGGGCAGGGGACGGACTTCCTGGTATCCCCTGCAAAAGGCCTCCCACAGGGCCTGCTCCCCGCAGTACAAGCGGCAGACAGAGAGGTCATAGGCGCGCCAGCCGGGGCCGCCGCAGTCGAAGTCGAACACGCGTAGCGTGCCATCGGCATCGAGGCGGGCATTGCCGCCGTGGAAATCGCCATGGCAGAACCCCCAGTCCAGCCTGCTAATCCGGGCCTCCAACCCCGCGCGCAGTTCCCTGGCTACCACCTGAAGGAACGCGGTATCCGCCGGCCGGTCTGCCAGGTAAGGAAGGATTCCTGCGAGCGGCTGATCGAGCAGGTGGTCGAGATCAAGGCGGAAGCGCCGATACTCGCAGGTGAAGCCGTCAGTATGGTGGTGGATCAGCGCCATGACGCGGCCGCAGGTGCGAACCACATCAGGGTTTGTGGCATCAGGCTTCTCCCCCGGCGCACTCGGGAAGAGGACGGCAATCCGCGGTCCTTCCGCCTCCTGGATCGCGCGTTGGTAGGCGCCGTCCCGCCCGGCAATCGGCGCGCAGACGGGAACGCCGCGCGCCTCCAGATGGGTGAGCGCGGCGAGTTCGTAGGCGATGTCCTGCGCCGTCCGCCACCCGCGCTGATACACCCGCAGCACGTACTCGCCCTCCGCCGTCGCGATCAGATAGTGGTCATTGAACCCGCTCTGGAGCGGCTGACAGGCGGTAGGCGCGGCGAGGCGATAGTCGGGCCAGAGGACTGCGACCAGCGTCTCCGGCGCCGGCGTCGAGTTCACAGCGGGCAAATGGCGCTCCCTCACGGGCGGTGTCTAGTCATCATAGGACACATGGCCAGGGCTGTCAAAGGCTACCGCAGCCTGGGAATCGGTCATAGCAGGCGCTGGGGTAATGGACGCCGGCGGGCTAGTTTGATACACTATAGCTGATGTCCGCCAGCGACGACATCCTGCATTACGGTCATTCCGTGCTGCGGCGCAAGGCCGCGCCGGTGGCCAAGCTCGACGCCGAGATCGCCGACCTCGCCGCGCGCCTGACGAGCACCCTCGAGCGCGCGGGGGGGCTGGGGTTGGCGGCCCCCCAGATCGGGGCCGGTCTGTGCGTCATCGCCTATGACATCGGAGACGGGCCGCAGGTGCTGATCAACCCCCGCGTGGCGAAGAGCGAGGGCGAGCAGGCGTCGGTCGAGGGATGCCTGAGCCTCCCGCGGCTATACGGACAAGTGCAGCGCGCCGAGCGCGCGGTGGTCAGCGGCCGCGACCTCCAGGGTCGCGCCGTCACCAGCGAGGCCGAGGACCTGCTGGCGCGCGTGCTGCAGCACGAGATAGATCACCTCCAGGGGGTGCTGTTCGTGGACCGCGTTGATCCCGACACCCTCTATTGGGCGCTGGGCGACGCCCAGCACGATGACGAGTCCCAGCGCGTGCCAACGACGCTGGAGGACGCGCTCAAGGTGTTCGAGGCGCACATGGCCTCTCGCAGGTAGGAACCAGGCCTCGGGTCGGCGCGAGGGGACAGTTCCCCGTCGCCCAGCGCACCGCCGACGCCCGGGGCGGGAAGGAACTGTCCCCTGCCGGACCCGTCATGCGCATCATCTTCTTCGGAACCACGGATTTCGCCGCCGTTTGCTTGCACGCCCTGGCGCGGGCGGGGCACGAGCTGCCGGCGGTAGTCACGCAGCCGGACCGGCCGGCGGGGCGGGGGCTGCGCCTACGCCTGTCGCCGATCAAAGAGCGCGCGCAGGAGCTGGGCCTGCGGGTGGAGGCCCCCGCGGACCCCAACGCGGCGGCCTTCGTCCGTCTGCTCCAGGACCTCAAGGCCGAGCTTTTCTCCGTCGCCGCCTACGGGCACATCTTCGGTCGGGGCTTGCTCGCGGCGCCGGCGCGCGGGTGCGTCAATGTCCACGCCTCCCTGCTGCCGCGCTACCGCGGCGCCGCCCCCATCCACCACGCGCTGCTCAACGGCGATACCGAGACCGGCGTCACCATCATCTGGATGGACGAGCGCATGGACGCCGGCGACATCATTCTGCGGCGCGCGCTGCCCATTGCCCCCGAGGAGGACGTGGGTGAGCTCGAACGCAAGCTCGCGGCGCTGGGCGCGCAGGCGCTGGTCGAGGCGGTGGCTCTGATCGAGCGCGGCGCCGCCCCGCGCCTGGCGCAGGATGACGGGCAGGCGACCTACGCCCCGGCCCTTGCCCGCGCGCGCGCGCAGATAGACTGGGGCGAGAGCGCGCTCCAGATTTGCAACTTGGTGCGCGGCGCCAATCCGACGCCGGGCGCGTTCACCTTTCATCGCGGCAAGCGCCTCAAGGTGCTGCGGGCGCAGGTGGCGGAAAAGGCGCTGCCGACGGCAGGAAACGCGGGGGAAATCGTGGAAACCGATGCGCGGGGGGTGCTGGTGAGGGCCGGAGCGGGAGCGGTGCTGCTGCTGCAGGTGCAGCCGGACGCTAAGCGCCCGATGTCGGGCGCGGCCTACGTGCGCGGATATAGGGTCGAGGTGGGCGAGGCACTGGGGGGCGTCTCGGGCGAATGACGTTCGGGTGTAGGTGGCTGCCATGAGCATAGCCCCCGACGAGCTCGAGAAGCACTACCAACAGGGCACGGCTCATAAGAACGCCGGCGAGTACGACCAGGCGATGGCGGAGTTCCGCTTCGTGCTGGAGCGCCGCGCCGACCACCTCGACGCCCGCATCGGCCTGGGTCTGGTCTATGGTTTCATCGGCATGTTCGATGAGTCGCTGGCGGAACTGCGGCGCACCGTGGAGACCGCCCCCGACTCGGTGGAGGCGCTCCTTTACCTCGCCAAGACCTGCTGCATGCTCGGGATGTATGACGAGGCGCGGGTGCACTTCGCGAAGATCCTGGAACTGCAGCCGGACCACGCCGAGGCCAAGAAGCAGTTCGCGCTGCTGAGCGACATGCCGCCGTTGTAGCCGCGCGAGCGGGCGGCGGTGCGGACGAGGTCCCGGGGCGGGGCTCAGCCCCCGCCCGTTGTGTTACGGCCGGTCGCGCCGGGCCGGGCATGAGGCGGGGTGAGGCGGGGTGAAGAGGCAGGCAGCGCAGGCGCAGAGCCTATGGCCGACATAGAGATTCGATTCCTGCCCGACAAACTGCGCGTGCGCGTTCCTGTGGGCAGCCCCATCCTGGAGGCCGCGCAGCAGGCGGGCATAACGCTGGAGACCCCGTGCGGCGGGGAGGGCCGCTGCGGCAAGTGCCGGGTCAAGGTGCGGGACGCCGCGCCGCCGCCGACGGCGGAGGAGACCCAGGCGCTCGGGGCGGAGCTGTTGGGCGCCGGTTTTCGCCTGGCGTGCCAGTGCCGCCCGCGGTCGGACCTCACGGTTTACATCCCCCCGGCGTCGCGCCAGCTCCAGCAGAGCATCCTGAGCGAAGGTGTCGCCCACGAGCTGGCCCTCGACCCCGCGGTGGTCAAGCAGTTCGTGGCCGTGCCCGCGCCCGTGCTCGAGGATCAGCGAGGTGACCGCGAGCGGCTGCTGGCGGCGGCGGGGCGGCCCCGGGCATCGTGCTCACTGGCGCTGCTGCGCGAGCTCGGCCGCACGCTGCGCGCGGCCGACTGGCAAGTGACCGCGGCATTCGCCGGCGACCGGCTGCTCGCGGTCGAGCCCGACGATACCACGGCCGCGCTCTACGGCATCGCCTTCGACGTCGGCACCACCACCGTCGTCGGCTACCTGCTGGACCTGATCGCGGGGCGCCAGGTCGCGGTCGCCTCCGACATGAACGCGCAGGTCGCCCATGGCGAGGACGTCATCAGCCGCATCCAGTTCGCCACCGATAATCCCCACGGCCTCGAGCTCTTGCGGCGTGACATCGTGGGCGTGCTCAACGGTATCATCGGCCACTGCTGTCGCCGCGCGGGCATTGATGCGCGTCACATCTACGACGCGGCCATGGTCGGCAACACCTGCATGACCCACCTGCTGCTGGGCCTACCGCCGGGGCAGCTTGCGGTCATGCCCTACGTGCCGGTGATCACCGCCGCTCGCGACCTGCTCGCCGCCGAGGTCGGGCTCGCGGTCAACGCCGCCGCCCGCTGCTATGTCCTGCCCAGCATCGCAGGTTTCGTTGGCGCCGACACGGTGGGGGTCATCCTCGCCGCCGATCTCGACCGCTCGCGCGAGCTGCGGATCGCCATTGACATCGGCACCAACGGCGAGATCGTGGTCGCTGCCGGCGGCAGGCTTGTCGCCTGCTCCACGGCGGCGGGTCCCGCCTTCGAGGGCGCCACTATCTCCCGCGGCATGCGCGCCACGGCCGGGGCGATTGACGCCGTCTCCATCGGCGACGATGTCACCTTCACCACCATTGACGGCGCGGGCGTGCGCGGCATCTGCGGTTCGGGGCTGATTGACGCGGTGGCGGAGATGCGGCGCGCGGGGGTGGTGGACGACACCGGGCGCATGCGGTCCCCCGCCCAGGCGGACGGCCTGCCGCCCGCGCTGGCGCGGCGGCTGCGGGAGGGCGCCGCCGGCGCCGAATTCGTCGTCGCCTCGCAGGAGCAGACGCAGAACGGAGAACCGCTGACGATTACCTCCCGCGACGTGCGCCAGCTCCAGCTCGCCAAAGGCGCCATCTACAGCGGGATTGAAGCCTTGCTCGATGAAGTGGGGGCCGATGCCTCCCAGGTCGAGGAGATCCTGCTGGCGGGCGCGTTCGGCAACTACGTCAAACGCGAGAGCGCGGTCGCCCTGGGGCTGGTGCCGGCGGTGCCCCTGGAGCGCATTCGCTCCATCGGCAACGCCGCCGGGGTGGGCGCCAAGCTGGCGCTGGCCTCACGCGCGGCCCGGGAGCGCGCACAGGACTTTGCCGCGCGGGTGGAATACATCGAGCTATCCGCGCGGCCCGACTTTCACCTGCGCTTCGCCGAGGCGATGACGATGGCGCCGCTGGCGCCGGGAAAAAGCAAGGCCGCGGGAAGGTGACGGTCGCGGGAACGCAGAAAAACAGCGTTCACGTATCGCCATAGGAGGTAGCCACATGGAGCTGAAGGAGTTGGCCGACGCCATCATCGCCGGGAATCGCGACCGCGCGCGGGAAGTCACCGAGCAGGCGATCGCAGAGAAGACGCCGCCGCAGCAGATCATTAACGACGGACTGATCGCGGGCATGTCGGTGGTGGGGGCGAAGTTCAAGAACAACGAGTTTTACGTGCCCGAGGTGCTGATTGCGGCGCGCGCCATGCACGCCAGCCTCGACTTGCTGCGGCCGCTGATCGCAGAAGGCGGGATCGAACCCGTGGGGCGGGTGGCCATCGGCACCGTCAAGGGCGACCTCCATGACATCGGCAAGAACCTGGTCGCCATGATGTTGGAGGGCGCGGGCTACGAGGTCAAGGACCTGGGGGTGGACGTCAAGCCGGAGCAGTTCGCCGAGGCGGTGCGGGACCAGGGCATCCAGGTGCTGGCGCTGTCGGCGCTGCTCACCACCACCATGCCCGCCATGGCGGAAACCATCAACGCGCTCAAGGCCGCCGGCGTGCGCGACCGGGTCAAGGTCATGATCGGCGGCGCGCCGATCACCCAGAGCTATGCCGACGAGATCGGCGCCGACGGCTATGCGCCCGATGCCGCCAGCGCCGTGGACACGGCCCAGGAACTCCTCGCCGCTTAACCGGTTTTCCGTCCGTCAGCCGCGGGTAGTAATTTCCGTAGGGGCGCACCGCTGTGCGCCCCTACGGTTTCAAGCCATGCTCCGGTTTTGAGGTGCTGCCATGTTCTACTTCGACTGGACCCTGTGGTTGCTGGCGCCGGCGTTTGTGTTCGCGCTGTGGGCGCAGCATAAGGTCAAGTCGTCGTTCGAGCGCTACTCGCGCGTGCGCGCATCCAGCGGTTACACGGGGGCGCAATTGGCGCGCGAGCTGCTGCAACGGGCGGAGGTCGCGGCGGAGACCGCGCCAGCCGGCGATCGGCGTGCCGCCCAAGCCCTGGGCGCGGTGGCGGTCGAGGCGATCGCCGGGCGGCTCACCGACCACTACGATCCCCGGGACAACGTCCTGCGCCTGTCCGAGCCGGTGTACGGCAGCGATTCCATCGCCGCCCTCGGGGTCGCGGCCCACGAGACCGGCCATGCCATCCAGCAAGCGGTTCGCTACCCCGGCATGTCGGTGCGGGCGGTGCTGGTGCCCGCCGCGCAGTTCGGTTCCACCCTCGCGTTCCCGATCTTCTTTGTCGGCCTCATCGCCAGCTCCACAGGCCTGAAGTTTCTGATGGATGTCGGCATCCTGCTCTACGTCGCCGCGGTGACGTTCACCCTCGTCACGCTGCCCGTCGAGTTCAACGCCAGCCATCGAGCGCTCGCCCTGCTGCGAGAGGGCGGCTTCGTCTCGCCGCCGGAGCTGCAAGGCGTCAGGCGGGTGCTGGGCGCGGCCGCCCTCACCTACGTCGCGGCGGCGGCGATGGCGATCATGACCCTCCTGCGGCTGCTGATCCTGCGTGAGAGGGACTAGCGCCCGATGCCCGGGCCTGCCGGCGCCGGTGCACCCCCCCGCGGTCCCACCCCCGCCCGGGCGCTGGCCCTGCGCGTGCTGGGGCGCGTGGAGCGCGGCGCCTTCGCCAACGCCGCCCTCGATCAGGCCCTGTCGTCCTGCGCCCTGCGCGACCGCGACCGCGCCCTGGTCACCGCCCTGGTGGACGGGACGCTGCGCTGGCGCGGGCGCCTCGACTACGCGCTTGCGCAGTGCCTGGCGCGGCCGCTGGCGGCGCTGACCCCGGCGATCCGCAGCATCCTGCGTCTCGGCGCCTTCCAGATCCTGCTGCTGGACGCCGTGCCCGCCCGCGCCGCGTGCGACGAGGCGGTGCGCATGGCGCGCGCCCGCGGCCATCCCGGCACTATCGCGCTGGTCAACGCGGTTCTGCGCCACCTGGCGGAGCAGGGGGAGCCACCTGCTCCCGATCGCGGCGCCGATGCGGCGAGTCACATCGCGGTCGTCCACAGCCACCCCCGCTGGCTGGTGGAGCGCTGGATCACCCACTTCGGCGTCGCCGCTGCGGAAGCCATCTGCGACGCCGACAATCGCCCCGCCCCGGTGTGTCTGCGCCCCAACCGCCTGCGCGGCGACGCGGCAGAGCTGGCGGCGGAGCTGGCGGCCGCGGGCATGGCCACCCAACCCTCGCCCCTGGTGGCGGGCGCCTTGCGTCTGACCTCGGGGGGCGATCCCCGGCGCGCGGCCGCGTACGCCGCCGGCCGCTTCACGGTGCAGGGAGATGGTTCCATGGTGGTCGGACTGGCGGCCCGGCCGCGACCCGGGGCGCGCGTGCTCGACCTGTGCGCCGGTGTCGGCGGCAAGGCGACACACATGGCGGAGCTCATGGACAACCAGGGACCGGTCTTGGCGGTGGACCGGCAGGGCTGGAAGCTGGCGAGGCTGAAAGAAGAATGCGCGCGCTTGGGCGTCACCATCGTCGAGACGCGCGAGCAGGACGCACGCGCGCTGGAGGGGATAGGCGGGTACGACCTGTGCCTGGTGGATGCGCCTTGCTCCGGCACCGGGGCGCTGCGGCGGCGTGCGGACAGCCGTTGGCGCAAGACGCCGCAGCAGCTCGCCAAGCTGGCGGCGCTGCAGGGCGAGCTGCTGGCGACGGCGCTGACCTTGGTGCGGCCGCAAGGGGTCGTGGTTTACAGCACCTGCAGCCTGGAGCCGGAGGAGAACGAGGGGGTGGTGTCGGCGGCGCTGGCGGACGGGCGCGCGCGCGCCGAGGATTGCCGCGGCCTGGTGGCGGGGCTGCCCGATTCGGCGCTGGCGGCCGACGGTCGTGCGCTGCGCCTGCTGCCGCACCTGCACGACGCCGACGGCATGTTCATTGCGCGTCTGCGCAGAAGGGCCTGAGGAATGGAAGAGGGCGAACGGTCCGCAGTGGAGAACGATGCGAACGGCGTGCCGCGGCAGCCGCCCGCGCAGGCGGCAGCCCGACCGGCGCCGGCCACGCGGCGCCGCGCACTGGTGAGCCTGGTCGTCCTGGCGGTGGCGGCGGCGGTGCTGCTGCGGCTGTACGTGTATGAGTCCGATATCGTCGAAGGCTCCTCCATGCGCCCCGGGCTGCGCTCCGGTGACTTTGTCCTGGTATCGAAGATCGCGTACCGGCGCCCTGCCCCAAGGCGCTTCGACGTCATAACTCTGAGCGCTCCGGGCAAGCGGCGCGAGGTCGTCATCAAGCGCGTGGTGGGGCTGCCCGGCGAGTGGGTATGGGTGTGGAGCAATCACGTGTTCGTCAACGGCGGCCGCCTGGTCGAGCCCTACACCGCGAGCTGGCGCGGGGATTTCCGATCGCCGGTGCGAGTGCCGGAGAACAGCGTCTACGTCTTGGGCGACAACCGCGACGATAGCGATGACAGCCGGGCGTGGGGGCCGGTCGCCCTGTCGTCGGTGCGGGGGAAAGCGATCTTCGTCTACTTCCCGTTTGGCCGCGCCCGCCGCGTGCAATAGCGCCACCGAAAGGAGCCGCCTCCGTTGCCTATACTGCTGCTGGTGTTGATCGCAGTCGTGCTGGCCAGCTTTGGCCAGATCTCCATGAAGCACGGCATGAACATGGTCGGCACGCTCGGCAGCCCCGGCATCACCATGCTGCTCGGCCTGGTGCGGGCGGTCTTCACGCCCTATGTTTTTCTGGGTCTCGGGCTCTACGCGGTGTCGGCCATGGTGTGGCTGGTGGTGCTCAAGCAGGCCACCGCTCTGAGCTACGTCTATCCCCTGATCGCCTCGACCTACATCATCGTGCTCTTCCTGTCGTGGCTCATGCTGCACGAGGCGATCCCGCCCGTGCGCATATTGGGGGTGGTGCTGATTTGCGCCGGGGTAGCGTTCGTGGCCAAGAGCTGATGGCGGCCTCGGGGGCGGAGCCGGTGGGGCGCCGCGTCGCCAGGCCGCTGCTTATGGCCGCGCTTGCGGTCGGGTTCCTCGGCCGCGCGCTGTTCACCGGCGACGTGCTGCTGCCCGCCGGCTATCTCCACCATTTCGCCCCCTGGCAATCGGCCGCGCCGCCGCCCCCCGAGCATTGGAACGCCCTCATCTGGGATGCGATGGCGCAGTACTACCCGTGGCGGGCTTACGCCCATGACGCCCTCGCGCGCGGCATCATCCCCCTGTGGAATCCGTTCCAGTTCTGCGGCACGCCCTTCGTCGCCAACAGCCAGTCCGCCGTGTTCTATCCGCCCAACCTGCTGTTCTACCTGTTGCCGCCGGCGCGCGCCTTCGCCATCGCCGCCGCTCTGCACCTGTGGCTGGCGGGGCTGTTCACATACCTGTTCCTGCGCGCCCTGGGCCGCGGGCGCTTCGGCGCCGCCTTGGGCGGAGTCGCCTTCGCCTTCAGCGGCTTTCTGGCGGCGTGGCTGCAGTTGCCCACGGTGCTCGACACCGCGGTCTGGCTGCCGCTGGCCCTGTTCTGCGTCGCGCGGTTCTTCGCCACCCGGCGGCCGGGGTATGTCGTCGGCCTGGGTCTCGTCACCGGCACCGCCCTGCTCGCCGGCCATCCGCAGATGTTCCTCTACGTCGCCGGCGTGACCGCGCTCTATTTCGCCGCCTGCGCCGTCACCGGGGCGGGCGCGGGGCGGGCGAGCCCGGGGCGGCTGGGGGCCGCACTGCTGGCCGCGGCGGCGGCCGCCGCGCTGGCGCTGCTGTGGGGCGCGGTGCAGCTCCTGCCGAGCGCGGAGCTGCTATCGTTCAGCCACCGCGCGACCGCTGCCAGCGCCCAGGGCTACAGCGCCTACCTGCGGTTCGCGATGCCGTGGCAGCAGTTGATCACGCTGGTGCTGCCCGAGTTCATGGGCAACCCCGCCTACGGCACCTATTGGGGGCGCGGCAACTTCGCGGAGTACGCGGCATACGTGGGCGCGCTGCCGCTGGCGCTGGCGGCGCTCGCGCTCATCTGGCGGCGCGACCGCCACACCGTGTTCTTCGCCGCGGTGGCGCTTCTCGCCCTGCTGGCGGCGCTGGGGACGCCGATCAGCCGGCTACTGTTCTACGCCATTCCCGGCTTCAGCAGCACCGGCGGCCCGGGGCGGATGCTCTTCATCTACTCCACCGCGATCGCCATCCTCGCCGGCTCGGGCGCCGATGCGGCGGCGAGGGCGCTGGCGGAAGCCGACCGCGGGAGGCGCTTCGCGCGCCACCTCGCCGTCGCCGCCATCGTCATGGTCGTCGCCGCCGGGGCCCTCGTCCTCGGCATCGCCGCTTCGCTGCACGTGCCGGCGCCGGCCCTGCTGAGTGCGCCCGCCGTCAACCTGCTGGTGGCGCTGCTGTCCCTGTGCGCCGGCGTCGGCGCGCTGTGGGTGGCCAGCCGCCGCCAGTCCGGTTCCGCCGCGGCGCTCGGGGTGCTGCTGGCGGCGTCGGTATTCGAGCTCTTCGCCTTCGGCATGGGTTACTACCGCACCGCCCCCCCCGGCAGCGTCTATCCGCCCACGGAGCTCACCGCCTACCTCGGCGATCGCGACGGTGCCGGCCGCATCATGCCGTTGCACCAGTCCTGGGGCCTGGACGACTTCCCCCGCGCGGTGCTGCCGCCGAACGCCGCCATGGTTTACGGACTGCGCGATGTCCAGGGCTATGACTCGCTCTACCTGGCGCGCTATCGCCAGGTGCTGGCGCGGGTGGAGGGGCGCGATCCGAGCCCCAGGGCCAACGGCAACATGCTGCTCGGGGCGCCCTGCGATCCGGCGCTGCTGGCGGTGCTGGGGGTGCGATACGTGCTGTCGGAGACGCCGCTCGACGTGCCGGGTCTGACCCGGGAGCGGGCCGGGGAGGTGAACCTGTACCGCGTCCAGAACTCTGTGCCCCGGGCCTACATGGCGCGGAGTGCGGTAGTTGCGAGCGGTCTGCTCGGCTCCCTTTCGCAGCTGGGCGAAGCCGCGGGTGGCGGGGTGGTGCTCGAGACCGGCGAGCCGCTGCCGCGAGTGGCGCCCCTCGACTCCGCTCGGGACGGTCCTGAGCCTGTCGAAGTGCCGCCCACGAAAGAGGGGATGGTGGCGGCGATGATTCTGCGCGACGGCATCAACCGGGTGCGCCTCGATGCGCCGCGGGCTGGATACCTGGTGCTGAGCGACGCCTACTACCCCGGCTGGCGGGCGTGGGTGGAAGGGAAGCCGGCCGAGATATGTCTTGCTAACGGGGCCTTTCGCGCGGTGCGGGTCGGCCCCGGAGAGCACGAGGTCGAGATGCGGTTCGCGCCGACCTCTTTCCGGCTGGGGCTGTTCGCGAGCATGATCGCGGCGGCGGTCGGCATGGCCGGGGTGGGCGCAAGCCTGGGCGGGCGCAGGCGGCGGGTTCTGCGGGCGAAATCGAAGCGCCGTGTCTGAGTCGGCGGCGGACGGGCGAACAAGTGAAGCCCTACCAAGTCGAGCGCATCGAGAGGGCCTGCCTCGCGGCGGTCATGCTGGCGGCGATGGGGCTGCGTTTCGCCGGGCTGCGCTGGGGGCTGCCGAGCGCAGCGCACCTGTTCTCCTACCACCCCGACGAAGCCCCTCTGCTCGGCCCCGTATGGTACATGCTCAACACCGGCGACTGGGATCCACACTTCTACAACTACGGCACTTTCTACATCTACCTTGTCGCCGTCTGCGCCAAGTTCGGCGCCCTCCTGGGCTTGGTGCCGCTGCCCGAAGGCGGCTGGACCGAGCTGCACTTGCTCGCCCGGTCGCTGACCGCGCTGCTGGGCGTGGGCACCGTGTACTTGGTGTACGTCATCGGCAAGGACCTCGGCGGGCCGCCGGTCGGCCTGGGTTCGGCGGCGCTGCTGGCGGTGCTCCCCGCGCACGTGGTCAACTCCCACTACGCGACCGTGGATGTTCTCGCCACCTTCCTGATCGTGCTGCTGCTGGCCGTGCTGCCGCGCCTGTTCGGGATGGCGGACCTCGCCATCTACCTGGTCGCCGGGCTCGCGCTGGGGCTGGCGACGGCCGCCAAGTACACGATGATCCTGGGGTTGGTGCCGCTGCTGTTCGCCCACCTCTTCGCGCGAGATGAGCAGGGCTACGCCCCCTCCCTGCTGATGCCGATCGCCGGCCTCGCCGCCGCCGCCCTGGCTTTTTGGGCGGTGACGCCCTTCCTGCTGCTCCTGGGGGACGACGGGCTTCACCTCAACCCCGATTTCCTGCGCGACCTGCACTTCGAGTTGCAGCACATGCGCATCGGCGGCACGCCGGCCTTCGCCGCCACCGGCAACGGTTGGCTCTACCATCTGCTGCGCGCCCTGCCGGCGGGCATGGGCTATCCGGCGCTGCTCCTGGGGCTGGTGGGAGCCGGGCTCATGCTGCGGCGCGGCCCCTCGACTTCGCTCGGGACAGGCTCCGGAGTGGCGATGGTGCTGCTGAGCTTCGCCCTGCCCTACTTCTTTGTCATCGGCGCGGGCAAGGAGCGGTTCCTGCGCTACAGCTTGCCCTTGCTGCCGGTGCTGGTGATCGCGGGCGGCTATGCGCTGGAGCGCCTGCGATTGGCGACTCCACCCGCGCTCGCCGCCTGGAAGGGGGCCGTCTCCCCGGCGGTGCTGGGCCTGGCGGTGTTGGCTGGCACCACCTGGTACGCGGGGCAGATGGTGGGCACCATGACCGCGGCCGATCCGCGCACCCGCGCCGCCGAGTGGCTGCAGGCGCGGGCTGCGCCCCGCACCCGCATCGGGCTCGCCTCCACGCCCTGGTATTTCACCCCGCCCCTAACCCCCTTCAACGGCGGGCTGCGCAGCGCCGAGGAGTTCCACCGGTGGCAGCGCGAGAAGCCGCCGTATCGCGTCATCGTCACCGGCTGGGACGCGGCGGCGCTGCGGCGGGCGCGCTCCGACTTCTTCGTCGTCAGTGATACGGAATATGCGGATCTGCTGCGGCTGGGGCAGTCGGATCCCGCGGCGCTGATGGCGGAGCTGCCCAAACGCTACGACCGGCTCGAGACCTTCGAGCATGCGCCCCCGATGCCGGCCCTGCGGCCCGCGAAGCTCACCTGCCCTCCCGACTGGCTCTACACCTGGCCGCGCGTGGAGGTGTACCACTAATGGGGCGCGAGGGGACAGTTCCCCGTCGCCCAGGGCAGCGCCCAGGCCCGGGGCGGGAAGGAACCGTCCCCTGCCGACCCGTGAACGGGGCCGGCGAGCAGGCCGCGCGCGCGGGCGCCATGACCCGCGACGAGTGGCGCTGGGCGCTCTGGGCCTCGCTCGCGGTGATGGGGTTGACGTGCCTGCCCTACCTCTTCGGCTGGTTCATCACCCCCCCCGGCTACCACTACATGGGCTTGCTCGCCAATCCCGACGAGCACAATGTCTATCTGGGGTGGATGCGCCAGGTGCTGCGCGGGGAGCTGCTGTTCCACGACCCCTTCACCACAGAGCCGCAGCCGGCGCGCTTCTTCCTCGGCTTCTTCCTGGCCTTGGGGTTGGCGGCCCGCGGAACTCATATCCCGCCGATCTGGGTCTATCACCTCGCCCGCGTCATCTGCGGCGCGCTCCTGCTGGTTGCGGTGTACGCGCTGGCGGCGCAGCTATGCGAGCGGCGGTTCACGCGCCGGCTGGCGTGGGCGTTCGCGGCGTTCTCGTCGGGCCTGGGCTGGCTCTACGCGCTGGCCGCCCCCGGTGCCACCGTGCACCCGATTGACTACGGGCCGCGCCTGATCATGCCCGAGGCCATCACTTTTCTCACGCTCCTGCTCAACCCGATGTTCGCCTGCTCGGTGGCGCTGCTGGTGGCGATGTGGGCCGCCTACCTGGCGGCGGTGCGCGCCGACTCGTGGAGGCTGGCGGCGCTGGGGGGTGCGGCGGCGCTGATGCTGGGCAACGTCCACACCTACGACGTGTTCCCGGCGTGGCTGACGCTTGCCGTGTACGTGGTCGCGGCGGGGATTATCGGCCGCCGGATGCCGCTGCGCGAGATGAAGTTCGCGGCGCTGATCGCGGTCATGGCGGCGCCCTTCGTCGCCTACCAGTACTGGGTGTTCCAGACCAATGTGGTCTTCCACGACAAGGCCGTGACGCAGAAGCTGACGCCGCCCCTGGCGCACTTTGCGGCCGGCTTCGGGCTGGTGCTGGCGTTCGCCATCCCCGGGGCGATGACGGCTCTGCGCGGGCGCAGCGCGCCGCAGGCGCTGCCGGTGATATGGGCGGTGGTGACCTTCCTGCTCGTGTTCTTGACGCCGGTATCGTTTCAGCGCAAGCTGGCGGAGGGGGTGCACATACCGCTGTGCCTGCTGGCCGCGTCGTTTGTCGGCGAATGGGCGGCTCCGCGCATGTCGCGGTCGGCGGCCCTGGCCTTGGCGGTGCTGTTGGTGGCCGCCGCCTGCCCGTCGAACGTGTTCTTCATGGCGCGGGGCGCGCGCGACCTGATGACCAATAACCGCGCCTACCTGCGGGTGCTGATGCCGCCCCTCTACCTGCGCGCCGACGCGGTGCAGGCGATGACCTGGCTGCGCGAGAACACGCGCATGGAGCAGGGGGTGATGTGCGCGTCGCTGGAGGGCAGCTACCTCCCCGGCGTCGCAGGCAACACAGTCTTCGTCGGGCACTGGGACGAGACCCTGCACTACCCGCGCAAGCTGAAGCAGGTCGTGTGGTTCTTCTCCGCGGCCGCCTCGCCCTCGCAGCGCCGAGAGCTGATGGCGGACAACGGCTTGCGCTTCGTGCTCTACACAGAGTATGAACGGGCGCTGGGGGTTTTCAACCCCGGCGCCGCGAGTGACTT
Organism: Armatimonadota bacterium; assembly: GCA_035527535.1. Classification (NCBI taxonomy): domain Bacteria; kingdom Bacillati; phylum Armatimonadota; species Armatimonadota bacterium. The sequence goes on along the minus strand of DATLAK010000182.1, from coordinate 10,736 downwards.
CGAGGCGGTATTCGTGCGTCCGCAGGCCGCGCTCTTGCGCCTGGTTCCGGAGTAGGTGATGCGCACCCGCGACTTCGCGTTTCTGGCGGCCACGTTGTTGGTCGGCATGGCGGCGGCAATGCTCGCCGCCCGCGGCGCCTGGGGCGTCGCCAGCGAGTGGCAGTGGCCGCACCGAGGGCCTGGCGACATCGCTTGGGCGCGCTGGTGGAGGCCGACGCTGCCCTCATTGGCGCTGATCGCCTTCAGCCTCTGGCTGCTGCGCCGCGCGCGCCGCAGCGCCCGCGTCTGCGCCGCGTGGGTGCTGCTGTTCGTGCTGCTGGCGTTTGCACTGCAGCTTTCAGTGCTGGAGATGCACCCCGCCTCCACCGCCTTTGCCGGCGCCGTCATCCTGAGCCCGGTGGCGACCACCTATTTCGGCGAGGCGGGCAACATCAGGGACATGGCGCAGTTCCTGCGCGAATACGCCTACCACATGCGAGCTTTCAGCCAGCACGCACAGACCTACCCGCCGGGGCCCATCATCTTCTTCTGGGCGGTGCGCCGGGCGGTCGCCCATTCCCCCGGTCTCCTCGACGCGGCCTCCAGCTTCATCGCCGCGTACACCGGCATGGAACCGGCGGAGATCGCGGGCGCCTACGCACGCCTGTACGGTCGTCCGGTGCCGATCGCCGAGGCCGTCGCGGCGGTGCTGGCGGCGTGGCTCCTCGGTCTGCTGGGGTGCCTGAGCATCATCCCCGTGTTTCTGCTGGCGCGCGAGCGCGGGGGCGCGACGGCGGCGGTATGCGCCGCCGCGCTGGCAGGGGCGGTGCCGAGCCTGCTCCTGTTCACCCCCTCCATCGTGCAACTGGTCACCCTGGAGACTATGCTAGCCCTGTATCTCTTCCACCTGGGGTGGTCGCGGCGACGCCCTGGGTGGGGCGCGGCGGCAGGCGCGATGTGGGCGCTAGCGGCGCTCACGAGCCTGGCGGTGCTGGTGCTCCCGCTATTGCTGGCGGCGTGGGCGGCGATGGCGCAGCTTGCGGGCGGAGGCCGCAGCGGCGAACCGCGACCCCGCCCGGCGTGGCGGGTGGCGGGCGCGTGGCTGACCGCAGCGGTAGCGGTGTTCGCGGTGGCGCACGCGGCGGCGGGGATAGACTTCCCGGCGATCGTGAGGTCGGCGCTGGGGGCGCACCGCGAGGTGACGACGCAGGCATTCGCGCGCACCTACTGGCGCTGGCTGGGGTGGAACCTGTTCGACTTCTGGATGTTCCTGGGTGCCGGGCTCGGGCTGTGGCTGCTGTGCCAGATGTGGGGGGAGGCGAGGGCGCTCGCGCGCGGCGAACGCGCGCAGATCACGCCGCTGCTATGGGCGTTGGCGTTCACGCTGATCGCGCTCGACCTCTCGGGGGTGGTGCGCGCCGAGGCCGGGCGCATCTGGATGTTCCTGATGCTGCCCGCGACGGTTGCCGCCGGGGGTTTCGTCGCCGTCGGCCGCCGGCCCGAGTGGAGCCTCGCCACCCTGCTTGCCGCCCAGATGTTGCAGATCGCGGTCTTCGAGCGCCACCTGGCGCTGTTCGTCGTTCTGTGAGAGAATAGGGCCGTGAACGTGCTGATGATCACCCCCCACTTCGCTCCGCGGCTGGGCGGCGTCGAGAAGCACGTCCTGCGCGTGAGCGAGGAGCTGACGCGCCTCGGGCACGCGGTCACGGTGCTGACGCGCCTGTGGAAGCCGGGGTGGCCGCGGGACGAGGACCTCATCGGCATCCACGTGCGCCGCGTCCCCGGGGGGATGGCGAAAGCGGTGTGCGACCGCCAGCTCGACGTGCTGAACCGCGCGCAGGTCATTCACTGCCACGACCTCTACTCCTACCTGCGCTTCATCGCCCCCGCCTGGCCCGGGCCGCGGCCGCCGCTGTTCGTGACCTTTCACGGCTACGAGGGCTATCCCCTGCGTCGCACCGCCCGCTGGCTGCGGCGGCGTCTGGCCGCGCGCGCGGCGGCGACCATCTGCATGGGCGAGTTCATACCCCGCTGGTACGGCCACAGGTGCGACCTGGTATCGTACGGCGGCGTTGATTCCCCGCCCGCGCGCGTCCCTGATCCCCCGCCCCAGGCGCCCGCGCTCTACGTCGGCCGCCTCGCCCCCGACACCGGCATCATGCGATACGTCGAGACCCTGCGCCGGCTGCGCGAACGCGGGCACGACCTCCCGCTCGTCATCTGCGGCGACGGGCCGCTGCGCGACACGGTGCTGAGCGCCGCGCGGATGGCGGGAGTCAGCGTCGCCGTGCAGGGCTGGACGCGCGAGGTCGGGCCGTTTCTGGAGGGCTGCCGCTTCGCCTTCGTCTCCGGCTATCTCACCATCCTCGAGGCGATGGCCTATCGCCGCCTCGCCTGCGCGCTCTACGACAACCCGTTGAAGCGCGATTACCTCGAGCTGTTCCCGGCGTCATCCCACATGGTCGCCGCCGATGAGCCCGACCGCCTCGCCGCCGCCATCGCGCGCCACCTGGAGCAGCCGGAAGCGTCCAGCGCCGGCCTGGACGCCGCCGAGGCCTACGCCCGCGCGCAGACGTGGGCGCGAGTCGCAGCGCTCTACCTCGACCTCTACCGCGGCCGGGGGCTGCCGGCGTGAGCCGCGTCTGCCTGATCACCACCGTGCGCCAGGAGGCGGAGGGCATCGCCGAGCTCATGGACTCCATCCAGGCGCAGACGCGACGGCCCGAACGCGTGGTCGTCGCCGACGGGGGCTCCACCGACGTCACCGCCGACCTCGCGCGCCGCTACCAGGACCGCTTGCCGCTGACGGTGCTCGTCCTGCCCGGGGCCAATCGCTCGCGCGGGCGCAACGCGGCCATTGCCGTCGGCGACGAGCCCGTCATCGCCTGCGTTGACGCGGGGTGTGTGCTCGATCCCGAATGGCTGGTGACCATCGTGCGACCGCTGGAAGAGCAGGACGATATTGACGTCGTCGCCGGCTACTACGAGGCCGCGCCGCGCACGACGTTGGAACGCGCGGCGGCGGCCGCCCTGGTGCCGGCGGCGGCGGAGGTGGACCCCGAGACCTTCCTGCCCTCCAGCCGCTCCATCGCTTTTCGGCGCGCGGCGTGGGAGCGGGTGGGCGGGTATCCGGAGTGGACGCCCTACAACGAGGACACCGTCTTCGACGTCGCGCTGCGGCGCGCGGGCATGAAGTTCGCGTTCGCGCCGCGGGCGGTCGTGCGCTGGCGGCCACAGGGGCGCCCGGCGCGCTTGTTTCGACAGTTCTATCGCTTCGCCCGGGGCGACGGGTTGTCCGGCCTGTGGTTCGCGCATTACGGCAAGGCGTACCTGGAGCTGGTGGTGGCGGCGGCGATCATCGCGCTGGGCATGGGGGCGAACCGAGCGGCGCTGTGGGCGCTCCCGGCCCTCGCGCTCCTCTATGGGGCGCGGCTCGCCCGGCGCGCCCGCCGACGTGGCGCGGGCCCGGGTACCGCCCTGCTGGCGCCGCTGGCGATGGGGATCGTGGACCTCGCCCATCTCTGCGGCTATACCATCGGCATCGGGCAGCGCCTCGCGCTGGCGGCGTTGGGGCGCGCCCCGCAGGTCCGGAGTGCGAGCCACTGATGCGCCTGGCGCACATCACATACACCTACCTGCCCCTGGTCGGCGGCGGCGACGTCTATGTCGAGAACCTGCGCCGCGCCCTGGCCGCGCGCGGGCATCGCCAGCTTGTCATCGCCCGCGCGTCGAGCGCTGATGCGCCGTGGTTCGTGCCGGCGCCGAACCCTTTGCGCGGCCTGCCGGCGGAGTTCTGGACCCACCTCCTGGGCCTGGCGGCGCGGGTCGCCGTCATCCGCGCCCAGGACGCGGTCATCGCCCACTACCCGGTCTATGCGCTGGCGGCAGCTCTGGTCGGAGGGCGCACACGTGTCGTCGGCCTCTCCCATGGCGTGACCTGGGACGACCGCCCGGGGGCGCTGCGCAGCCGCGTCAAGCGCGCGTTGGCGCGCGCCGCCTTCCGCCGCTGCGCCGCCTTCGTCGCCAATGACAGCGCCTTCCTGCGCGAGATGGGCCTCGAGGTCGCGCCGGGCGATCGTTTCTTCGAGCAGGTGGCGCCGGGGCGCTGGTTCATCCCCAACTGCGTGGACACCGAGCGCTTTCGCCCCAACCGGGGATGGGATAAGCTGCGGACGCTGCGCCCGATAGTGGTACCCCGCAACCTCTACTTCAACCGCGGCGCGCATCTCGCCATCGCCGCCTTCGCCCGCTTCCGGCGGGTGCACCCTGGGGCGCGGCTGGTCGTCGTCGGCGCGCCCAGCCGACGGGATTACGCGCGCTGGCTGCGGCGCCTGGTGCGCGAGCTCGACTTGCGCGACGAGGTCCTGTTCTGGGGGTCGGTCGCTCACGCCGACATGCCCGCCGTTTACGCCTCGGCCGAAATGGTCGTCATCCCCTCCGTCGCGGGCGAGGGCACCTCCCTGTCGGCGCTGGAGGCGATGGCCTGCGGCGCCGCCACTCTCTCGACCGACATCGGCGGGCTGGCGGACCTGCCGACCGAGCACTGCGCACCCCACGCGGCGAGCCTGGCGCAGGCGATGGCGCGGGTGTACGAACAGCGCGCGGAGATCGGCGCGCGCCAGCGGGAGCAGGTGCGCCGGACCTTCTCGCGCGAACGCTGGGAGAACGCCTGGGCGAGCGTCATCGCCTCGCTGGCATGAAATGAGGGCGAAGTGGAGATCATCGTCGCCGACAACGCGGGTTTTTGCTTCGGCGTCGAGCGCGCGCTCGACATGGTCAAGGGGGAGGAGGAGGCCGGCCCACGCCCCCTGCACACGCTCGGCTCGCTGATCCACAATCCCCAGGTCGTGGAGCGCCTGCGCCAGGAGGGAGTGCGCCAGGTGTCATCCCTGGACGAGGTCGCCGGCGGCACCGTCGTCATCCCCTCCCACGGGGTGGGCCCGGAGGTTTCGCGGCAGGCGCGCGAGCGCGGCCTGCATGTAGCGGACGCCACCTGCCCGTTCGTGGCGCGAGCGCAGGATCACGTGCGGGCGCTGGCCGACGGGGGCTACCAGGTCATCATCCTCGGCGACAAGGGGCACCCCGAGGTCGCGGGCCTGGTGGGGGCCGCCGGCGGGCAGGCGGTGGTCATCGAGCACGAGGATGAGCTGGCGGGGATAGAGCTCCGGCCGCGGGTGGGACTGGTGGTGCAGACCACCCAGGCGCCGGCGCGGCTGGGCGCGGTGGCCGCGGCGCTGGCGGTGAGAGCGCGCGAGCTGCGCGCCTTCAACACCATCTGCGGCGCGACCTCCCAGCGCCAGGAGTCGGCGCTGCGCCTGGCGCAGCAGGTGGAGGTCATGGTCGTCGTCGGCGGCAAGAACAGCGCCAACACCAACCGCCTGAGCCAGTTGTGCGAGCAGACGGGCGTCCCCACCCACCACGTCGAGACCGCCGCCGAGCTCGACCCGCAGTGGTTCCGGGGGGCCCGCAAGACCGGCGTCACCGCCGGCGCCTCCACCCCCGAGTGGCTGATTCACGAGGTCGTCGAAGCCCTGCGGCGGATTGGGGAGTAAAGACGGGGACAGCTTCCCGCTGAGACCCGGCGGCGAGGGGGGATTCCCTCAGCGGGCATTCCGGGGACACGCAACCTGATTATTGACCGGAAGCACAGACAGTGGTACAAGTGGGTCCTGCCCCGCATCGCCCGTATCGTCCCGCCAGGGGTGACGCATCACGTCACTCAGCGCGGCAAACCGGGGCCGAGGGGGCCGAGAAAGAAGTAAGAGCTGCCCGCTGGTTAGGAAATCATGGTGTATATCCCCCGAATTCCCCCTGCCGTCAGACAGAGGCACAGGAGGTCTGCTAGCATGACAGCTGCCATGCCGTTCCCTGGGACGCGTAAAGGCAGCAAGATCCTCGTGGCAGAAGCCGAGCGTCACATCGCACGTCTCATCCAGGTCAACCTGGAGCGTGCGGGCTACCGAGTCGTTACTGCCCCGGATGGCAAGGAGGCGCTAATGAAAGCAGAGTCAGAGCAGCCGGACCTGATTCTTCTGGGCGCCCTCAGCCCACCCCTCGACGCGGATGAAGTGCTCGAGCGTCTGCGCGCTAGCGAAGCGACGAAACACTTGCGCGTGGTCATGGTGCCCCATGAGCGGCGAGGTGGCGGCTCTCGCCGCAGCTAGGCCTGGGAGCGCTGGTTGCCACTAGAACTACCTGGGAGTGAGCGACTTCGATTCTGATCGCCTCCCGAACCATCATTTGCCCATCTGTCCTGCCCAAGGATCGGCCTGCGGCTGTGCATGGGCGGCTCGCGAGCCGCCCATGCATCTGGTGAGCGCCCCCCGATTCCTCGCGGCTTCATCGGAATACGGCCTTGCCGGGCAGAACGCGATGCCCAACGCGATGCCGTTGAGGGATGCCGTTGACCCTTGGGCGGTCCCGTGCTATCCTCTCAGTCGCAAGTGAATACAGCGCTGTCTCGTTAACCTAGCGAGAGACCATGGGGCGTGAAACGCCGTAGTCGGGTCGAGCTCGCGGGGCCGGTTGGCCACGCGGGAGGAGATGCGATTGATGGCGTTTTCTGGTCCCGCCATGTTTCTCGGGTGGCCTCCGGCGTGATTGACCAGCGTGGGAGGCTTCCATGGACACCCGTTCGCTCCGTCGGTGCACAGACCTGCTCGGTGCCCTCCGCCTCGCGTCGCCTGCTGGCCGTCAGTCGGCCGGCACGCTTCGCAAGCTCCGGCAGATCGAGGGAATGCTTCCCTGGCTCCTGGGGCCGATCCGTCAGAGCGCAGCCCTCCCCCCGACTATCATCGAGTTCGGGTGTGGCAAAGGGTGCTTGAGTTTCTTCCTGGCCGCAGCTCTGCGCGGCCTCGGGATCGCGCCGGTACGCATTCTCGGTGTCGACCGCAACCTCGACCTCATGAGTCGCTGCATGCAGGCTCGCAGCACTCTCGGCTGGGACGAGGTCAACTTCACCGCGGCTACCTGCGAGGAATTCGCCATCCCAGCCCCCCCGCTTCTCGTCACCTCCCTTCATGCTTGCGACGTGGTGACGGACCACGTGCTTGCTGCCGGCATCCATTTCGCAGCGGAGAACATCGTCGCCGCGCCGTGCTGCCAGTCGACCGTTCAGCGCTCGCTCCGCCACAACGCTCACGACCATCAGTGGGGTTATGTCGCCCGCTCGTTTCCACTCCTCGGCAGCCGGTTCTCGGAATTTGTCACCGAGGCTATGCGCTGCCTGGCTCTGCGCGCATCCGGTTACGAGGTCCGAGTGCGCGAGTTCGTCTCCAGCACCGCAACGCCCAAGAACGTTGTGATTGTTGCGCGCCGCGCAGGGCTGCGTGGTGAGCGCGCGATGGACGAATTGCGGCGCTTGCAGGCAACACTGGGCCTCAAGTGCGAGGTGCTCGCTTCGCTGGCGCGGCGACATGCGGCTGCCGCGCGGCCTGAGCCTGCTCGCAGGAAGGAAGGCTGAACCATGTACGATGCAAAGAAGGTACGAGAGCATTTCGAGAAGTGGGGGCATGAGGGACTCGAAGGCGACCCAGGTCACCCTACATCGCGCTGGACCGTTCCCCATGTCAACCACATGATCCTGGATCGCTGGCTGCCTACGCAAGGTGCGGTGCTCGACGCAGGCTGCGGGCTGGGAATCGAAGCGGTCAAGATGGCTAGACGCGGGCTCGCGGTCACGGCGCTCGACATCTCGCGGTCCCTGCTGGAGCATGCCCGGCACCGCGCGGACCGGGCAGGCGTGATGGACAGAATCACATTCGTGCAGGCCGACTTGACTGAGACGCTTCCGTTCGTGGGGCAGCCGTTCAATGTGTGTACTGCGTTGACCGGTGTAGTCAGCCACACGAACACCCGCCATCGGCAGGCGGTGACCAACCTCACCGCCTGCTGCGTCCCCGGCGGCCTCGTCATCGTCGGCGTGGATTCCTACTACGGCAAGATCCGCCAGTACTTACAGTCCGGGATGATAGAAGAGGCGGAACTCTTGGGTGACACGCGATTGACCTGCACCGTCAGCGACACGTTCGCGGATTACTGCTTCACACCGGTAGAACTGGCTGGCCTATTCGCCGACCTCGGCTGCCGCTGCGAGGAGATGTTCGCCGCGCCGACGGTGGCCGCATACGGCTACGTGGGCGTGCCGGATGATGCCTTCGCCCGGGCGCTGGATCTGGAACGACGCTTCTTGGGCACGCCGGAGCTTCTGGGCACAGGTGAGCAGATCGTCGCGGTCTTCAGAAAGGAGTAGCTGGGTTGGCCAGTAACATCGCTGGCCTCATCGTCAGTCAACCGACCGGCGAGTCGCCTTGACGCTCGCTGTGGCCGGTGCTATCATCCCCTCGTCATGGCCCCCGTCGGCATCACCACCACCGTCCCCATCGAGGTCATCTACGCCGCCGGGCGCGCGGTGGTTGACCTCAACAACGCCTTCATCACCAGCGCCGACCCCGGCGACCTGGTGGATCGCGCCGAGCTGGCCGGCTTCCCCCGCACCCTCTGCGGCTGGATCAAGGGCATTTACACCGCCGCCCTCGACCTCGGCTTGCAGCAGGTCGTCGCCGTCACCCAGGGCGACTGCTCAAACACCTGCGCGCTGATGGAGACCCTCGCCGATGCGGGGGTCGAGATCATCCCCTTCGCTTATCCCTATGACCGCGACCGCGACCTGCTCGCCCTGCAAGTCGAGAAGCTGCGCGCCCGGTTCGGCGCATCGCCGGAGGCGGTCGCCAAGACCAAGCGCCGCCTCGATGCCATCCGCCTCAAGGCGCGCCGCATTGACGACCTGACCTGGCAGAGCGACGCCGTCACCGGCCGGCAGAACCATTACTACCAGGTCACCTGCAGCGACATGAAATCCGATCCCCCGGCGTTCGCGGCCGAACTGGAGAGCTTCCTGGCCGGCCTTCCCGACAGTGAGCCGCTGCATCCCGACCGCCTGCGCCTCGGCTACATCGGCGTGCCGCCCATCGTCACCGACCTCTACGACCACCTCGAAGCGCTGGGCGCGCGGGTCGTGTTCAACGAGAACCAGCGCCAGTTCGCCATGCCCTTTGACACCGACGACCTGGTCGAGCAGTACCGGATGTACACCTATCCCTACGACATCTTCTGGCGCCTGCGCAACATCGAGGCCGAGATCGCGCGCCGCGGCGTGGAAGGCGTCATCCACTACACCCAGAACTTCTGCTATCATCAGATCGAGGACATCATCGTGCGGCGGCACGTTGAGCAGCCGGTGCTCACCCTGGCCGCCGAGCGACCGGGGCCGATGGACGCGGGGATGCGGCTGCGCCTCGAGAGCTTCGTCGAGATGCTGCGGCACGGACGGAGGGAGAGCTAAGCCGCCGATGAACGCCGACGAACGCCGACGGGCACTGGACGCCGTCACCGAGCGCGTAATCGGGTGCGCTTTGCATGTTGGGCACACGCTCGGCTGTGGATTCCTGGAGAAGGTATACGAAAACGCTCTCGCCATCGAGCTGAAGCGCAAGGGCCTCGGCGTGGAGCAGCAACACGGGGTTGCGGTGCGCTACGAGGGCGAGATGGTGGGCGATTTCGTTGCCGACCTGCTGGTCGAAGGTCAGGTGGTTGTTGAGTTGAAGGCTGCGAAGTCGCTGGACGACGCGCACATGGCCCAGTGCCTCAACTACCTGAAAGCGACCGGGTTGACCGTATGCCTGCTCATCAACTTCGGCACGCCCAGAGTGGAAGTGAAGAGGGTCGTCAGTGGTTTCTGAGTCGGCGTCAGTCGGCGTTAGTCGGCGGCGAATGGAATCGGCGCGACTACGGATCGCCCTGTCGGCGGAGAGCGGGACGAGAAAGAACGGAGACACCAGAGTGCTCGACCCCGAACAGCAACTGAAGATCATCACCCGCCACGCGGTGGACATCGTGACCGAGGAGGAACTGTTGGCGAAGCTGCGCGAGGGGCGCCCCCTGCGCGTCAAGTACGGCGCCGATCCCTCCGCGCCCGATTTGCACCTCGGCCATACGGTGACCATGCGCGCCATGCGCGACCTGCAAGAGCTCGGCCACCACATTGTATTCATCATCGGCGATTTCACCGGCATGCTGGGCGACCCCAGCGGCCGCAGCAAGACCCGGCCGCAGCTCTCGCGCGAGGAGATCGAAGAAAACGCGAAGAGCTATGCCGCGCAGGTGTCGAAGATTCTGGATATGACCAAGGCCGAGGTCCGCTACAACAGCGAGTGGCTCGCGCCCTTGACCGCGATAGACGTGGTGCGTCTGGCGGGCAAAGCCACCGTCGCGCGCATGTTGGAGCGCGACGACTTCGCCCAGCGCTACGCGGCGGGGCAGCCCCTGGGCGTGCACGAGTTGCTCTACCCGATTCTCCAGGGATATGATTCGGTCGCCATCGAGGCCGACCTCGAGCTCGGCGGCACCGACCAGATCTTCAACCTCCTGCACGGCCGCGAGATGCAGGCCCACGCGGGTCAGCCGCGGCAAGTGGTCATCACGCGGCCGCTCATCCCCGGCACCGACGGCGCCCAGAAGATGAGCAAGAGCCTCGGCAACTACATTGGCATCGCCGAGCCGGCGGAGCAGATGTACGGGAAGGTCATGTCCCTGCCCGACGAGGTGATCGTCATGTACCTCCAGTTGTGCACGGATGTCGCCGAGGATGACATTCGGGGCATGGAGGCGGCGATGGCCCGCGGCGAGATGAACCCCCGCGACGCTAAGGCGCGCCTGGCGCGGGAGATAGTGACGCTGTACCACTCGGCGGACGCGGC
>DATLAK010000181.1 GCA_035527535.1 Armatimonadota bacterium | reverse complement strand
CTTGTCCCGGTCCCATGCGTCGGCATCATAGCCGCGCCGTTGCAGTTCCTCGATGACGTGCCAGCCGCGTTGCCGGGCCGTGGGGCACTGGCGGTCCCCATTGTTCCACAGCTCAAACCGTATCCGCACTTGCCGCCAACTCCCTCTCGATGATGGCCTCAAACGCGTCTGCGTAAGCGCCCCAGGAGTGCCGCTTGATTTCCTTGAGGCCGGCGAGCGCGATGCGCTGACGGTCGCGCGGGTTGTCAAGCAGCCACGAGACCGCCTCCACAATCGCCGCGGTGTCCCGGTGCGGAACCAGCTTGATGTTCTCGCCGTCAGTCGCGTAGTCCTCCACGCCGGTCGGTGTGCTCACCACTGCGGTCCCGCAGGCCATCGCCTCCCGCACCGTCAGCGGGCTCCCCTCGATGAGTGAGGCCAGCACGTACACCGTCGCCTCCGAGTAGAGCTTGGCGACAGCGTGCTCCTCGAATGTCCTGTGGTGGCGGACCTCGCACGGGAACTCCGGCGGCGGGTAGCCCAGCCAGTCGATCACGAGGTCGGGGTAGCGTCCCGCGAGTTCGGCGAGCGCAGGGATGAGGTAGTCGTGCCCGTCGTAGGGAACATGCTTGCCCTTCGTCACCACCAGAAGGTGCGGCGGGCCTGGCACCCGCCGCCAAGCGAAGTCGGCCTTCGGTGCGAACACGTACTTGTCCACGCCCGGCATGATCTGGCCGATGATGTCCATGCCGTACTTCTTGGAGAACTGGTGCATGTGGTCGGCGATGACCACCTCGCGGAAGCCCTTCAGCTCGAAGAGTTCCAGCCACGCAGCATGATCGGACCTGCCCTCGACCCAGGCCGGTTCGTCAGATTGCACGAGCCCGATGCGGGCGCGGCACGCCATCTTCTGCGCAACGCGGCGCGTGCTGAGGAAGGTCGCCACCACCACATCGTAGTAGTCGCGGACTGTCTCCCACGACACTACCGAGAAGTTGTCCCATTCCGGCGCGTAAATCCCGCGCTGCATCGAGACCTCGACGAACCAGCCCGCCTCCTCGAAGTGGTGCGCGAGCCGCCAGATGGCCTTCGTGCCACCAGAGGGACTGCCGCCCGCGACCACAAAACATATCGTCCGCTGCCCCGGCGCTGGATGGCGCGCGAGAATCGCAGGCACCTTCTCGGGGCGTTGGGCTGGGTCAATCTGCTTGTCTGCCCATGCCCGCCCGCCGTCCCGCCGGCGCCGCACACCGGGGGCCGACCACTTGGCGTAGAAGGCGGCATTGGCGGCGTCGAGGTCGCCCTTGTCCGCAGTGCGCCGGGTCAATCCCTGCCCAAAGCCGCTGTGCAGCGGGCCGCCAAGGTGACGCAGTTGCACCTCGCCGTCGAGCCATAACTCGAAGCCCGCTTCCTTGATGCGCCACATGAGGTCAGTATCGCCGCGCCCCTGCTGCGTGCGGAAGGGTTCGGTGTGAATCGTGCCCGCTTCCTCCTCGGCCCGCGCCACGGCCTCCCGGCGGAACAGGTTGTTGGCGCCGTAGAGGTCATACTTCTTCGGCGCGCGTCCCCGGCGTTCCAGGGCGTATATCTCTGCCCACGGGGCGATGACGCCGATCTCCGGCTGCGCCTGCATCCTCCGCACGAGCGGCCCCAGCCAACCCGGCGGCGGGAGCATGTCGTTATCGAGCCACGCGAAGAACGGGGAGTCGGTCTCATGGTAGGCGAGGTCGCGCCCGCCCGGGCAGCCGAGGTTCTCGCCGGGCTCCAGCACGAGGCACTGGCCCTCTGGCATACTCGCGGCGACAGTGCGGAAGTACTCGCCGACCGGCTCCTCGCTCCCGTTGTCCACCAGCACGAGCCGGAACGGTGCCCAGGTGTGCGCGAGGACGTGCGCCACGCAGGAGCGCGTGACCACAAGTTCGTCGTGCGCGAGGATCACAATGTCGGTGACGGGGTATAGCGCCTCCTGGTAGCGGGTGAGCCACGTTCGCTCGTCCTCCTCCGTGGCGACCTCCGCAGAGGGCAGGCCCGCCCGCTCTGCGAAGCCCCGGAAGGTGACGCTATCAGCGTGGGCAACGTGGGGGCGGAAGTCGAGCGTGAGACGGAGGTACTGCCACCACTGCATCTTCGGCTTGTCGCTGACGATATGCACCTCGCCGTACTCGCGCAGGCGGTCGGCTTCGTAAGCGTCCAGCGGGCCTTCGACGAGGAACAGCCAGGTCACCGCGCCAGGAGGCGAAGTACCTGCGATCTGCAAGGCCTCGATGATGGCCGGGTGTGTCGCCGCTACGTGGCGCAGCACTCGCAGGGGCTCGCCATTCGCGGACGGGTAGCCGGGGCCGGGGTAGCCGATCCACACGTCCTCTGCGACGGGGACAGACTGGGGGAGCGTGTCCTTCGGCTGCACGAGTTTGCTCGGTATGACCAACGCCGCGCCCTCCTGCATAGGCTGGGAACGGAGGGCGCGACGGTGGGCCTTGTTGCGTTCGCGAACACTGAGTGGCCCTGCGCCGACTTGCTGCACTTTGCTGCCCCTCTCTTACGCTCACGGCTCAAGCGCGGTGATCGCGCCCTGTATCTGCTGAATCATCCCCGCAGTGATGAGCAGCGCCACCGTCTGCCCCAACGCATGGGCCACGTCAGACGTGCCCTCCATCCCCCGCGTTATCACATACTCATCAGGGGCATACGCATACGGATACGGGTCCGGCCCAGTGACCTCGATGATCTCCATGCTCGGGTCGGCGTCAGGGTTCCGGTAACCGTAAAGCGCCGCATCCCAGATGGTCAGCCGGAACGGGTAGGTCCCCGGCATGTGAGCGGTGGAGGTCAGATTGACCGTCAGCGCACCTGCCGCCAGCGCCTCCTCCAGAGTCGTCACGGCGTTGTTCGTCGTCTTCAGCCATACGGTGCTCATGTATTGATACCTCCCATGTTTATCCCGATGGCGTTGACCGGCATACCGCCCTCGTCAGTCGTCCAGACCAGTTGTGCGAGGAAGCTGCTGTCCGCGTCGAAGCGCTCCATGTCCAGCGACAGGCGATGCTCTATGATCTGGTAGACGCTGTTGTCCTCGATCTCAATGTCCGGGCAGTCTACCACCCGCACGAACATGTCCGGGTAGAGGTCAACGCGCATCGGCATGTTCCATGTTATCACAGATTGCCCCGCGTTCCAATGCTCCGTCAGGAACTCCTGATAGAGTTCGCCGAGTGGCGCGTCGTCGGACTCAAGCACTATCGGCCAGTCGTCGCCGACCCCGGCCTTCCTGTTGGCGAGCGTCTGCGAGAGGTAGTACTCGACGCGCTCCTTCTCAGGCCCGCTACCGGACTCCAGTGTGGACGCCTTCAGGAAGTTGCGGAAGGCGCGGACGCTCTGCTCGTGGTCGATGTCGTAAGCGATCTGCGGCGCGTCCGTCTCCGCGTAGTCAATCTCATAGCTGATGGTCGAGACCCCCGCCTCATAGTCGGGCCGCCCCTCGTCAACCCACATGTCGTAGGCAGTGCCGCGCGTCCAGCACACGCGGATGTCGGCGGCGCGCTCGACCTCGGCGACATGGTTCCGCCAGGAGTCTCCGTCACGCGGCGCGAGCGACGGCTTGCTGGGAATGGGGTTGAGGGGTATGACCTGCGCCGCCACTGCCGGGGCGATGTAGAGCCTCCCGACCGCGATGCCCAGCCGGTCAGCGAGACCTGCCGCCCACTCCGTCACCGTCTGGCCGCCCGCCTGCCGAATGTCCCGCACGTCCTTCTGTGGCAGCCGCGCCGAGTCGAAGCCCGCCAGCTCCAC
>DATLAK010000180.1 GCA_035527535.1 Armatimonadota bacterium | reverse complement strand
CTGAAACACCATGCCCATTCGTTCCACCTCGTCGTCGGTCAGGGAGCCGCCATGCATCCTCCGCACCGCTTGCTCCTCCAACAGTCTGCGCAACAGCTCCACCACGGTGAGCACCAGCTTCGCTAGCCCCTTCTCGGCTTTCTCCGGCTCCGCTGCGAGGCGCTCGATTGTCGTCGGGCACGGCCCCGCGGCCGCGGTAGATGGAGGCTTGCCTTCGCTCGCCATGACGTCATGCGGCCCGACCCGACGCCCCCTTGCCCCAACCTCGGGGTCTTCTCTGATGGCCGGCGCCTCGCAGGTGGGGTTGCCTCCATCTTCCCGGCCACCGTCGGCCTCACGCCGCCAGGAGCGCATGGTCTCAACCGAGGTCAGCACCAGCTTGAGGCCCAGGAACACAAGGTCCACATCCGCCACTGAGATGGTGGCGTCCCCCTGCACCACGATGCCCTTGTCGAGGGCGGTGTCGAGCAAATCGAAGAGCGTGACCTGTCTGGTTTCAAGCGGGCGCAGGTGAACCGACATTATCGTGTTCCACCCCGGTGAAATGGTAGGCGGGCCAGGGGCCGCTTGCCTGCAGAAGCAATCCCTTGGCCCTCAGCTCGTTGCCCAGAGCTTCCAGACGCTGGCAGAAGGCGGGAACGCACGCGCGGGCGAGCAAACAGACGGCGTCCGCAATAAGACCGGTCTGCCCCAGGCTGCTGCCCGCGTCAATCGGCATCAGCCGGAGGTGCTCGACGCAACCTGCCACCTCCTCGAAGCACCGCTGCCCATCAGCATACGCCCGGCCCAGCGCGGCCGAGGCCGTCAGCCGTGCCGCCGCCTTTCTCAGCAGGTACTCCTTGCCCGACAGAGACCCCTGCGGCTCGTGCTCTGGCCCACCGGCGTTGGCAACCCCCGGCTGCGCGAACAGCTTCACCTCCCACTCCTCCTTCCCTCGGAGCGCGGTGAGCGCCTGGCGGAATCGGTCCTGCTGGGAGCGCAGCAAAGCGGTCACCTTGGCCTTGGTGCGAAAGATGGTGAAGAACTTGAGCGGCAGGACCGTGCGGGTCTGCATCACTTCTTCGATCACCGCTTCGTGGCCCCGGGCCTCCCTTTCCAGCCAGGCGGCATCCGCTAGGTGAGATGACAGTGCCTCCGGCCCGAGCTCCGTCAACAACACCTGACTGGCCACGGCCACAAGCTCCTGATAGACGACGGAGTGGACCGCCCGCAACGGGTGCAGTCCGGCATCGGCGCGGATGGCTTCCCCCTCCGTGATGCAATAGACATAGATGGCGGTAGCCGCTTGCCTCGAGGTCATTGCCGGTCTCCCGCTGCGCCCACGCCCGCGAGCGCACCCAGCTTTTGCAGCAGCTCCGCCTCTTTCTCGACGAGGTCTTCTTCCCGCATCTCACCACGACCGGAGCAGAGCTCCAACTCCAACAGCTCGGCCTGCACCTGGAGGAGCTCCGCTTCCTTCTCTCGCTCGGCCTGCTGTTGGAGCTGGCGCGCGAGCGTGACCATGCCCTTGACGGGAGCGAGTGGAAGACCTGCCAACAGCTTCAGTAGTGGCATCCGCTTGTCCTCGTAACCCGGCGTGCGTTAGACGCTGACGAAATTGAACGGCGGCGTCGGGCCCACGTATTTCAGGAGCAGGCGCTCACCGCAATCCTCCGCGAGCCGGGACACCGCGCCGTCGAACTCGGGCTCGCGCCGGCGTTCGACCAAGAAGGCCGCGTTGAGGATCATGCTCTCCCCCAGCAGCTTCCCGCCTCGCGTCTCGGCTGCGAACGGCGCCAGCCGCTCCAGAATCGCCGCGCCTTCTTGGACCTTCCCAACCTCCAGCGCTTCGGCCACGAGCCTGCCGACCTCGATCCGGCCCTGATAGGCGCCGGCTTGCGGTCGGCGCGCGAGCTTATCGCGCAGCGCGCGAATATCCTCCCGTGCGGCCACGATCTCCGCCAGCACCGCGGTCATCTCTTTCCACATCACTTTCAGCCCCAATTCGACTTTGCCCGCCAGGTGTGCCAGCAGCGCCTGCCACTCGTCGTAGCGGGCAGCCAGCAGGCCATCGCTCACCTCCTGCTCACTGCCCGCGGTGTTGCCGAATCCCACCGGGATCACGGTCTTCGTGGTCATGATCTGCTCGATCGTGCGCAGGTGGCTCACGAGATCCTGTCGGGTCGGCTGCGGCGCCGGTACCGGGACGTCCCTCACCACCGCGGCGATGTCGCGATAGGGAATGGTATAGATTCCGCTCTCGCGCACATCCGCCAGCGGTCCCGCTTCAACGATGCACAGGATGCACTTGCCCTCGACGTCCATTACCGCTCCCGCGGCCCTGGGTGGTTGATGTGCGCGCCCACCAGCGCCAGGGCCTCCTTGAAATTGGACTCGCGGATGACGAAAGTGGTGTAGTCCGGCTGCTCGGTCTTGCTGGCGGCGAGGAAATCCCGGATCGCCAACGTCGCGGCTTTCCGACAGACCGCCTCGATATCGGAGCCCACGAATCCCTCGGTTGCCTGCGCAAGCGACTCCAGGTCGGGCGGCTCGGCCAGGGGCAGGCCGGTTGTGTGCACCCGGAAAATCTCGCGGCGCGCCTCCTCGTCGGGCGCTGGCAGGGCGATCAGGGAATCGAATCTGCCGGGCCGCAACAGGGCCGGGTCGAGAATATCAAGGCGGTTGGTTGCCGCCAACACCAACACCCCCTTCAACTCCTCGATGCCGTCAAGCTCGGTGAGCAACTGGCTCAGCACGCGCTCGCTCACATGACCGTCTCCTGCCGAACCTCGCTGCGGAGCAATGGCATCTATCTCATCGAAGAATATGATGCAAGGCGCCGCCTGCCGGGCCTTGCGGAAGGTCTCCCTCACGCCCTTCTCGGATTCTCCCACCCATTTGGACAGCAGCGCGGGGCCCTTGACCGAGATGAAGTTCACCTCGCTCTCGGTGGCGACTGCTTTTGCCAGCAGGGTCTTGCCGGTGCCGGGAGGGCCGTGGAGCAGTATGCCCCGCGGCGGCTTGATGCCCGCGACGGTGAACAGGCCGGCGTGCTTGAGCGGCCACTCAACGGTCTCGCGCAGTTCCCGCTTGGCTTCCTCCAGTCCCCCCACCTGCTCCCAGCGCACGTCGGGAATTTCTACCAGCACCTCCCGGATCGCCGATGGCTCCACTTCCTTCAGCGCCTCCAGGAAGTGCTCCATGTGCACTTCGAGGCTGAGCAGATCCTCATAGGGCAGGGCTTCCAGCTCGAAGTCAACGCGCGGCAGAAACGCGCGCAGAGAGGCCATTGCCGCCTCGCGGCACAGCGCCGCCAGGTCTGCCCCCACGAAGCCATGCGTGATGTTGGCGACGTGTTCCAGGTCTACATCCTGGGCGAGCGGCATGCCGCGAGTGTGAATCTGGAGCGTCTCCAACCGACCGTCCCGGTCCGGGATGCCGATGGCGATCTCCCGATCAAACCGCCCCGGGCGACGCAGCGCGATATCGAGGTTGCCGGGGATGTTGGTGGCCCCAATCACGATCACCTGCGCCCTCTGCTCCAGGCCATCCATGAGGGCGAGCAGTTGCGCCACCACCCGCTTTTCCACCTCGCCGGTGACCTCGGCCCGCTTGGGCGCGATGGCGTCGATCTCGTCCAGGAAGATGATGCTGGGAGCGTGGCGAGCGGCCTCCTCGAAGACGCCGCGGAGCCGGGCCTCGCTCTCGCCGTAGAACTTGTGGATCACCTCCGGCCCGTTGATGGCGACGAAGTAGGCGTCGGTTTCACTGGCCACCGCACGCGCAATGAGAGTCTTGCCGGTACCCGGGGGGCCGTGCAATAGCACCCCTTTCGGGGGCTCTATCCCCAGCCGCTCAAAGACCTCTGGGTGCTTGAGCGGGAGCTCAATCATCTCCCGCACCCGCTGGATCTCCTTGTGCAGACCGCCGATGTCCTCATAGCTGATCCCGGCCCGTCGCTCTTCAGTCGTCTCCTCGCGGACCTTGATAGTGGTCGCGCTATGTACCAGGACCACCTCCCGGGGAGCTGTCTCCGCCACCAGGAACTCTTGAAAGCGAGAGCCGAAAAGGGTCGCCCGCACCCTATCTCCCGCGGTCACGGCGAGGCCTTCCAGGAGGCGCCCCAGGTAGCCGGTGTCCTTGTCGCTGCGTAACGGCGCGACGCTGCCGAGGGGGGAGAGAACTATGACCTGAGCGGGCCGGCCGTCGGCCTTCTCCACGATCGCCTTCTCGTCCAAGCCGGTCTGGGCGTTTTCGCGGGTGATGCCGTCAATCTGCAGCATCCCCTTGCCGCGTTGCTCAGGGTAGGCTGGCATTACGCGGGCCGCGGTCTTGCGCTTCCCGCCGATGAGGATGACGTCGCCGACTTGCACCCCCAGCTTCTCCATATCCGCCGGGTCCACGCGAGCGATTCCGCGCCCCACGTCTTTGCTGAGGGCCTCGGCCACCCGTAGGCTGATGGCTCTGGCGACTTCCCCGTCCTTGCGCACTGATTCCCCTTCCACCGCAAACTCCCCCTATCCCGCCGCCGACGCCTTGGTCACCCTCAGCTCGAGGATACCGTTGGCATAGGATGCTTTGGCCGTGTCGGCGAGCACGCCGCACGGCAGCAGCACTTCCTTGCTGTATTTGCGTTCCTCATGGCGCGCGGAGAGAAGCAAGATATCCTGCTTGATCTCGAACTGGATGTCGCTCTCCTCCACCCCGGGCATCTCCGCGATCACCACCACCTCGCTGCCCTCGTCGAATACGTCAACCACCGGTTCCCTCACCTCCTCCACGGCGGCGCCCATCTTCGGTTCGCGGACAGTGCCGAATCGCTCCACCTGAGGCACGCCTCCGGCGCCCAGCTTGACGGTGAACCCGTACATCGCCCGGGTTCGGCCCGGCCCCTTCACTTCCCCGGTGCGGGTGACTTCCTGGCTGCCTTCCTCGGCCATCTCGCTGAGCAGCTCGATGAAATTGCCCAAGCCCTTGAAGATGCCGCCGACGCCGAACCCCAAGTCAACCTCCGCCGGCTCCCGCTGGTCGCTCCCCATCGGTGGTCGCACGCTCTTCCTCATGTCTCTCTCCTCCCGGGCCCGTTTGCCAGGGCCTCGCGACCGCTCCCGACCGGCGCTCGGCCGCGCTGCGCCCTGCTATCAGTAGTCAACCGCCATGCGGCTGAATGGGCGCTCATCGCATTCGTTGCCGCCCGTGGGCGACAGCATGCTGGAGCGGGTGCTCGCGCCCTCGGTTGCGGTCGCCAGCTGCGCTTCGATGTCAGCCGCTTGTTGTCGGCACTGGCGACACCGACGCTCCAGCCGCACGATCTCTTGCTCCAGCCGCTCTTTCTCTTTGGCCAGCAAGTGGCGCTCCAGGTGGGGCGAACGGTGACTGGGGGGAAGGGAATGGAGGTGCTGCCGCAGGCTGGTCCTGATTCCGCTTGGACGGTTGTGGGGTGCCATGCTCTTCCTCCTTGCGCTCAACCTACGCTCGTCTCTGTCATTTCCAGCGCGGTGCGGTCCCGCAGGCCTTTGCGCGTATAGGAGACTACCTCCAGCTCGGGGCCAACGCGCACCTCATAGACGCCCATCATATCGCTCCTGGCGAGTCGCCGCAGGTAGTCGCTGTCCTCCACCGCCTCGACCAAGATCCGCCACCCCGGCGGGTCTGACTCCAGCGCGATCACACGCGCGCGCTTGCCCAGGACCTCTTCGAAGAAGACCGTCACCGTTCGTGTTGCTTCTGCCGCCGCGTGCGTCGTTTGTTGACCGCTCATCTCGTTTCTCCTTCGCTCCGGCAAGACCGCAATGTCAGCAAGCCACCGTGACCCTAACGAGACGCGGCGGGACTTGAGGCCCGCATGCCCCTTAGAGTCTCCAACCAGACCTGCGTTCGCGGAGCGGACGGATTCTCGTCCGCAGGTTTCACAGATTACACAGACGGCAGGAGTCGAGGACCCTGCTCCCCGCCAAGAGCTGGCCCTGAGCCCTTGGCGGAGGCCAGAGAAGCTCTTTGCTTCTCTGCACTCCGCGCTTGTCTCCGCAGCTTTCCCCCCGACGGTCTGACCAGATCCCGGAGCGCCTCATACGCGCCCGACAGCACCTGGCACCGGCTGCTGATGCTGCACACGCGCGTGCCCGGGTGCTTGCTCCACGCCGGCGGAGTTCGCGCACATTTCCTCGATCAGGTCTCGCGCCAGGGCCTTGCGCTCGCTGCCATCGCAACGCGGCCCGGCACATCCCTGCTCCGAGCACAAGACGTCCAGGCAGGCCTCGCGGAAGGCCTGGTCGCCGGCGTCCACCGTCGCCCCGCGCCCCCGGGTGATCCTGGCAATCATGATGGATGCGCGGACCGTGGGAGCGAGATCGTGGCGGACTCGCTCGCGGAAGGCCCGAACCAGATCCACGATCCGCTCCGCATCCTGTCGCGAGCTGCCGGATTTCGCCTGAGTGATGGCGGTCTCCGTCTCCCAGTCGAAGTGATCCAGGTCAATGGTGACCATGCGGTCACGCAGGGCGTCCTGAACCTTGTGGGTGCCGGCGTATTCCTCCGGATTGGAGGTGAAGATGGCGCGAAACTGCGAGTTGACTCGCAGGTAGTTCTCGCCCCCGCGCGCCGTGGGTAGATCCAGGATCCCCTCCTGGAGAATGGAAAGCAAGATGTTGTTTGCCTCGGGCCGGGAACGGGTGAACTCATCGTATACCAGGGTGAAGCCGTACTTGCACACGAGAGTGAGGCGGCTATCCACCCAGCGGCGAGAGAAGTCCTCCTCGGTCTTTAGCACTGAGTGGATGAAGTTGTCCACCACTTTGCGTAGGTGGTAGCCGTGCTCGCCTCCCACCAGGTGAGACGTGCTCAACTCCTCGTCCCCGTGGAGAAGCACCACCGGGCGCCCTACCAGGTGGGCGAGATGCATGGCCAATGTCGTCTTGCCGGTGCCCGATCCGCCGCGAAAGTGAACCGGGAAACCCGCCTCCAGGTAGCTGTGCCCCCGCGTCATGATGTTCCGCACGTGATCGGTCTCGACGAAGCCGTTTTGTGGCCGCGGCTCCAGCACCGTCATCAGCATGTCCTCTGTCATTTACTGCCTTTCTGCAGGACCTTTGCCCTGCTCGGCCTTGTCGCGTGTGGCGAAACTCCGGCCAACAATCCCTTGCCACCGCACGCCGAACACGGCAGAGAGTGTCCCGCTGCCACCCCGGCCCCTGCACATGCCGGGCACGCCGCGGCGGGCTCGTCCACTGTGACCAAGCCTTTTCCCATGCACACGGTGCAGGTCAGGCGGCTTCCCGGAAACACGCCGCTGCCGCGGCAGAAAGCGCACCTGTGGGTGGGTTCCGCCACCATCACCTTGCCCGCGCCCCCGCACACCTCGCACAACGCATGTCTCGACAGCAAGTCGAAGGGGTCTTTGCCCGCGCCGCGGCAGAAAGCGCAGCGAACCTCGGCCATGCCCTGCTCGCGCCTTGCGATTCTCACGTTCTCTCCGTGGCCCGAGCCGGATTCGGGTCGAGTTCGGGTTGGGCGCCCCGCCGGCGACTACCGGGGCGCCCAACTTGTCACTTGCGGTGTTTGCTGGCCAGCTTGGCGTGCTTCGGCGGGGAGGTCTCCGCGCCGGAGCGTGCGCCCGCCGCGATCGCGTCCTGCCACGCTCCCCGCGCCCCCTGAACATCGGCGCGGGTCTCCCGGCACATCTTGCGCACCCCGCCTTGGAGCGACTTCACCCATGACCTCCGCTCCCGACAGCCGGAGCGGATCTCCGCCCGCAGGCCGCCCACCTCTTCTTTGAGAGCGCCCAGCCACGCGTGTCGCTCATCGCGGCTGCTGGTGATGTCCGCGGCTAGGTTTCGCATCTGCTCGGTCAAAGTGCCCATGTCGTTTCCCTCTTCTCACGCATCTCGACGGAACCCACATTCCGGGGCCGCCGTTCACAGTCAACTCCGCGTTATGTAGGGGTGGGCGCGGTCGAAACCGCCGGGATCTCGACCGCGCCCTCGCTACTCGGTTTTCGTATTCCCCGCTCAGGCGGGGGCGGCGGCGGTGGCCGTCAGCCCGATGGCCTCGGCGTACTTCAGGTAGGTCTCCACTGAGGCAATGACTATTCTGGCCTCGATGGCCAGCAGCTCAATGCCCACCAGGGACACCCGGACCCACGCGTCAATGACCACGCCCTTGTCCAGGATCCGATCGATTACCTCCACCAGGCTGGAGGAAGCGATCGCCTTCTCTACTGCCATTCTCTATCACCTCCCTTCTATGTAGCATGAGCGCAGGCGCCGCGCTCGTAGCTCCGACAGCTGCGGCATCTCAGGGACGAAAAAGCCACCCGGACCCTGTCGTCGGACAGTGTTGAGTGGCTACCTTGACCACCGTCGCAATGGGTTGTCCCTGACGCTACTTCATGTTGACGACAAGACCATACCAGGCTTCACTGGGCCGTACAAGGGTCAGTTAAGAGAGATTGTCCATATGCCCGACAACGGTCGCGTTCTCCCGCACCCGATGGCCGTTCTCACCGGCGGCCGCGCGCACTCAGCCGCGGGGACAAGCAGGGCCGCGCACGAGGCTAGGGGGTGAACGACTCTCGGGGGTGGGCATACCGCAGCCGGAGGTGGCGGCTGGGCCTTCGGCCGCCGTGGCGGCCCGACCAGCCGGGCCTGGCTGCACGCCGATTCGTCGGTGTCGCTCGGGCTGCTCAGGAGAGCGCGATGACCTCGATGTCTGGTGGCAGGTGATCCGCCACGCGATGGAGCGCTCCGATAAAGAGCAGCCCGAGCTCTCCCTCGCCGAGGGCTTCGTCAATCCGCCTGGCGATGAAGGTATCCCGCGCCCGCAGCAGCGCGTCGCTGCGCTGCCGATAGGCTTGCAGCGCCTGCGCCTTCTCTACCGGCCCGTGGGCGGCCACGAGCTTGCGCACCAGGTCGTGCTCCTCCCTGAGTAGGCTGGCGTCCTCGGTCCTTTCTATCTGCGCTCCCCGCGCCAGCAGCTCTCTCACCAGCTGATAGTTCGGGCTCCCGGCATCCGCCACCTCATTCACTATTCGCCGGGCGTCCTCTCCCGCAACCGGCATTCCATCCTGGTAGATCCGCAGTCTCCCCCAGTCCGCCCCGGGCAGTTCCTTCTCCAATCTCAGCATCAGCTCCGTCTGCAGTCGGTCCCAGAACGCAGCCACCCTTTCCTGATGTTTCCGCCAGCCGGCGACACTCAGCATCTCCTGGCCCACCGTCTCCAACCTCTCTCCTAGGCTTCCGAAGTCGGACAGAGCATGGAGCATACGGATATAGATCAGCTTCCTTGCCACTTGCTTACACCACGCGTGCGTTAACAGAGCGGTTGGGTCGCGTCGGCCCAGCTTCCGTCCTCGGTCTCTTTCCCGCAACGCGCACCTATCATACCCCTGCCGCGCGAGGAGCGCAAACTCGTTGACCGGGGCGCGGGCTTGTGGTATATTCTGAGCGACGAGGTGCCGACGTGGCGGAATGGCAGACGCGCTAGGTTCAGGACCTAGTGAGGGTTAACCTCGTGCTGGTTCAAATCCAGTCGTCGGCACCAAGTACGGCCTGACGCAACCGTAGGGGCGGTGCGCGAACCGCTCCCATCCCCATGCGCCCGCGGACCCACCACCCATGAGCGCAAACCCGCGAACAATCCTTATCATCACCTGCGCCTCCGGGCGCGAAGGCGATGCCCGCCGCGAGCTGGTCCGCGTCCTGGCCTGCCCTGAGCAGAATCGAGGGGGCGAGGTCGAGGCGCGTTCGCTATTCCTCAAGGGAAATCTCATCGCCCGCACAGGCCTGCCCGAGGACGAAGCCATCGGGCGGCTGCGCGACGCGGATACGCGGTTCATCGCCCGGGTGGCGCCGGCGCAAGCAGAGGTGGCGCTCGACGCCACCGCGGAATCGCCGGTGCGGCTCGCCCAGGCGGCGCTGGGCCTGGCGCGCCTGCCGCGGGGAGCGACGTTCATTGTCCGCTGCCGCCGGCGTGGAGAGCACGGATTTCGCAGCCGGGATGTCGAGCGCGCGGTGGGCATGGCGCTGGAGCAGCAGGCCGGCGGCGCGCCGGAGTTCGAAGCGCAACCCGAGTACACTGTATCCGTTGACATCTTTCAGGACCGCGCGTACGTCGGCGTTAATCGCACGGAGTTGCTCGTGCGCAAGGAGCTGCGCGGGGCGCGCAAGTACGCGCCGGGCGAGCGGCCGCTTAATCGAGCGCAGCACAAGTTGCGCGAGGCGTTGGCCGCGTTCGATATCGAGCTGCGGCCGGGCATGCGCGCGTTGGACCTTGGGGCCGCCCCCGGGGGATGGACGGCCGTGCTGGCGGACGCGGGGTGTGCGGTGGTGGCGGTGGACAAGGGCGAGCTGGACGAGCAAGTAGCGCCGCGGCCGGGGGTGCAGCACCTGCGCATGTCCGCGCAGGAGGCGCTCGCGCGCGACCTGGGCGAGCTCGACCTCATCGTCAACGACATGAACCTCGATCCGGCGGAGTCGGCGGAGCTGATGTGCGCCTTCGCCCGACGGCTGCGGCCCGGCGGCATCGCGGTCATGACCATCAAGTTCGTCACCGCCGCGCGCCGCCGACACGAACGCGAAGCCATCGAGCGACTGTCGCGCTGCTACCAGGACATTCGCGTGCGTCGCCTGCCGCACAACCGGCTGGAGGCGACGGCGGTGATGCGCCGGCCCCATGCTGAGCACGGCGATAACGCGGCGTGATATCGTCCCTGCAGGGGAGGGGTAAGAGCCGTGGGGCTGCCTGGGATTGTGGGCCTGATGGAGGTCCTACGCTACGCCGGCCGCACCAGGTTGCCGGGCCGAATCTCAGAACCGTCCCGGGCTCATGGTGCAGCCGAGGGGCGTGCCAGCCTCGTCGTAGGTGACAGAGAGACGCAAGGGGTGCACCGCCGCGCCGCGCGGGTCGGCGCCGCGCAGTTCCTCGAACACCTGCTCCAGCAGCAGGTCAATGCCCCTTTCGGGCGCAGCGACGAAGGCCGGCCAGCGCCGGGCGATGACCTCCTCCACCCGGGGATGTACCATCCAGAACCCCGAGTCGGGGCCGAAGTGGAGCGCCACGGTGGCCGCCAGGTAGTGCGCGACACAGGTCTCGACCGCATCCAACAGTTCCCCCGGTAGCCCCGCACAGATCCCCGCGCACGGCTCCACCTCCCACCACCCGGGGTTATGGAGATAGATGCGGGCGCACTCATGGGCGAGTACGCGCTCGAAGTGGGAGAGCAAGGCCGTGCTGACGCAGATGCGCTCGCGCTCATCAGCGTACGACAGCAGGGCGTCGGTGTCCAGCAGGTACACCTCGAGGTCGGCGTGAGGGGGTTCGCGCCCCGTCAGGTGGGCGAGCTTTCGCGGGAGGTCAGCAAAGCGCAGCCGGTCATCCACCTGCTGGGCGAGGCTGGCCATGGCCGACGCGCGTGATGACCAGTAGTCCCGGTAGTGCGTCAGGTAGAGGTGCTCGCACGCCCGCCAGACGAGCGCGAGGTCGTCGGCCCGGAGTCGCAGGGCGGCGCGGCCGACGCGCGCTACCACGAAGCCACCCAGAACCGGCAGTCGCGGCTGGTCGAAGGCGCGGTGCAGGCCCTCGACCCTCGGGTCATCCGACGCAATGACGAGCAGCCGGGGAACCATGGCGGCGGCGACGACGTCCCTAAGCAGGGAGGAGCGAGAAATCAACTGCGCCAGGTCGGGGGTCAGGTTGGAGCCCGAAGCGCGCGCGGTGCTGCGTGCCGCCGGGCACCTGCGGCCCGACGGCGTAGATGATCTGCGCGTGGTTGAGCAGGTTGTCGCTCAGCCTGGCGCCGACCGAGGTCTCGACCAGAAGACTCGCCATCGCTGCAAGATCCCCGTCAACTGGGAGCGCTACTGGTGATGATTCCACATTCCGCCGGGCCTATCAACGGCGGCCCGGCGCGCCGCTGTGCGTGCGGGTAGCATCATGCCAACATTTATGGGGAGACCGCGGCACTTGTCCTCGCGGCGGGTCGTAATGGGCGTCGCGAAGCCAAATTCAGGTTTAGTAGAGGGGTATAATCAGATTAGTGGAATATCTAAACTGGTTAGCCAATGAACACGCCTTGTCAGACCATGCACGGACGAATAGACGAGCTGGCAGAGGAGCTGGTGCGGGATCTTGCCGCGCGTGGGTTGCCGGAAGAGGGGGTGTCGCTGGTGCGGCGGATGCTCGAGGTCGAGCTCGCGCATGAGCGCCTGCGGCCGCTGATCCAGGCAAGCATCGGCGAGCCGGCCCAGGACATGCTCGATCGGTTTGTGGTCAGCGTGGACCCGAACACGCACTGGGTGACCCTGGCCTGCAAGAACTAAGACCGCGCGCCTCGCGTGCGCGCCAAGAAACCATATCGTGACTGCAGATGAAGGGAACTGATCCGCTCCGCGAGACGCCTGGAGGTGCGCCGCGGGGCGCTGGTGGTCATGGCGGGGTGATCCGAGCCTGAGTCCTGCCTGCGCATGCACAAGCTACCGCGTCCTCGTGCCTACCGCCGTTTCTTCCCGGCACTGCATTTTGGGGAGCGTGTGGGGCCTTGACGCCTAAGGCCCTTCCCCCCAGCACGCTCCCCAACTTATATCTCCGGCCGTGGCGCGATGGGCGGGCGAGTTGCCGCCGGGCTGGCGCGGGTTGGGCCTGCCACTGCGGAGGCGCTGCTTGCCCCCGCCGGCCGTGCGGCTGTCGCGCGCGGATCGCGCACGATCTTGGGGAGCGTGATGGGGCCTTGATGCCAAGGCCCTCCCCCCCCCACGCTCCCCAAGTCCTTCTTCCGCGCCCCGCGCGTGTGTTCCAGATGTAGGCGTGCGCCCTGGCAACCGCAGTCAGACGCGGCCGGCCCAGCCGCTTCATGCTCCGCACCGCGCGGGTGTGACCGTTCTTGGTTGGGGTCGCCGGTTGTGTGCCCGAATGTGGCACCCCGACTCGTCGGGGTGAAGGGGGCGCACGCCGTGCGCCCCTACAGATTCTCGCGACCCCTCCCAACTTTCCGCTCACACCCCACCGCGCGAGGGGCTTGGTCGAAGGTGCAGCGTAGGGTATAATGGTGTGCGGGGAGAGACCGCCTTGCCCGCATCCGATAGGAAACTGCGACGACGACGCCTGTGGTGGCGTCTGATCACCATCGCCGCCCTGCTCATCACCGCGATGGCGGCCCTGCTTGCGGGGGTCGTGTCGGGGGTGTATTCGAGCATGACGGAGGTGCTCCCTCCCCCCGGTGACATCACCTCCTTCCGCCCCGCCGAGGGGGTGCGGGTCTATTCCGCGGACGGCGTCCTGCTGGGGCGGGTGGCGCGCGAGCACCGCCAGTTTCTGCCCATCACCGATATCCCATCGGACCTCCAGCTCGCTGCGATCGCGGTTGAGGACCGGCGCTTCTACCGGCACCACGGCGTGGATCCTCGCGGCGTGCTGGCGGCACTGCGCGACAACCTGCTGGGCGGACGCATCGTGCGCGGCGGCAGCACCATCACGCAGCAGCTCGCCCGCAACGTCTATCTCAGCCCCAAGCGCACGCTCGGGCGCAAGCTGCAGGAGATGATCCTCGCGCTGCAGATGGAGCGCACGTTCTCCAAGGAAGAGATCCTCGAACTCTACCTCAACCAGATCTACTACGGCAATGGCGCCTACGGCGTGCAGGTCGCGGCGGAGACGTATTTCGACCGCCCGGTGCGGGCGCTGAGCCTCTCGCAGTGCGCCCTGCTGGCGGGCCTCCCGCAGCGCCCGAACGATTATAACCCCTTCCTCAACCCGCAGGCGGCCAAGCACCGGCGCGACGAGGTGCTCGAGCGTTTGCGCGAGCAAAAGTACATCACGCCGGAGGAAGCGCAGCAGGCGCGCCGCCGCGGGCTGGGCCTGGGCCAACGCAAGCCGCCGCTGGGCATGACGCAGTACAAGGCCCCCTACTTCACGAGCTACGTCTTGCATCAACTGACGGCGGAACTGGGCGCGAACGTTATCTACCGCGGCGACCTGCGTGTGCACACCACTCTCGACTGGGAGATGCAGCAGGCGGCGGAGCGCGCGGTGCGCGCGGGAGTGACCAAGGCCAAGGGCCAGCGCGTGAGCGAGGGCGCGCTGGTGGCGCTGGACTGGAAGACGGGCGCGATCAAGGCGCTGGTCGGCGGGCTGGATTACCGCGCCGATCAATATAGCTGCGCTACCCAGGCGCGGCGCCAAGCGGGCTCCGCGTTCAAGCCCTTCGTCTACGCGACGGCCATGGACAGCGGCTTCACTCCGGACAGCACCATGGTGGACGGGCCGGTGACGTACAAAGGCGCTGGCGGCAAGCCCTGGAGCCCCAAGAACGCCGACCGCAGGTATCGCGGCCGCATCACCCTGCGCCACGCGCTCGTGCACTCGATCAATGTGGTGGCGGTCAAGCTGCTCGACGAAGTCGGCGTCCCCAAGGTGATTGACTACGCTCACCGCATGGGAATACGGGATCGGCTGGACCCGTACCTCTCGCTGGCGCTGGGCACCTCCGGCGTCACCGCCCTCGACATGGCCTCCGCCTTCGGCGTCTTCGCCAACGGCGGGCAGTATGTGGCGCCGCGGCCGGTGGATCGCATCGCCGACCGCAATGACAGCGTCGTCAGCTCCTATCGTCCCCGCACGCGCCCGGCGCTCGCGCCGGCGACGGCGCACGTCATGGACGACATGCTGCGAGACGTGGTCACCCGCGGCACCGGCTACAGGGCGCGCATCGCATGGCCGGCGGCGGGCAAGACGGGCACCGCCAGCGACTACAAGGATGCCTGGTTCATCGGCTACACCGACAAGCTGGTGTGCGCCGTCTGGGTGGGCAACCGCGACAGCACCCCCATGCGCCGCGTGTTCGGGGGTACCGTGCCTGCCTCCATCTGGAAGGATTTCATGACCGCCGCCATGAAAATCGCGGACCAGCGCGACGCGGGCGCGTCGGCGACGCCGGAGCAGCGCCCCGCGCGCCCCACCACGGTCACGCCAGAGCCGCCGGAGCGGCGCGCGCCGTCGCCGTTGCGGGTTACAGTGTGCGTAGATTCCGGCAAGCTCGCCCGGCCCGAATGCCCCAACACGCGGGTCGTGCAGTACTCGCCCGCCGAGCGGGCGTCCGCCCCGCGCACGTTGTGCGACATTCACGGCCCCACTGCCGGCGGGGCGCCGGAGGCCGGCCGCACTATCACCCTGAGCGTGTGCGCCGAGTCCGGCAAACTCGCCACCGAATACTGTCCCCAGGTGATCAACAAGCGTTTTGCGCCAGCCGACGCCCCCTCGGCCACTTGCGACGTGCACCTGCCGCCGCGCTCGCCGGACGGCGACGCCACCTTGTGGTGAGGGCGCCGCGTGACACCGCCATGCGGCGCGGCCGCTGCTTGCGGCAGGTTCTCACCGCCAGCGCACAGAACTCCTACCCCCGGAACTCCCAAGAGACCGCCCGCAAGCCGGGGACCGGCATCGCTGGAGGCGGCATGCACATCTACCAGGCGGGGGTGGTGGGCGCACGCGCGATGAGCGCGGCCGGCGCCGATGCTCAAGCGCATGGTGGCGGCCGGCCGCCTCGGTCAGAAGACGGGCCGGGGGTTCTTCACCCACTAGGCCCGCCGACGCGACGCGATTCGCCTGGCAGGACATCATGACCGAATTCAAGTATGTCAGCTTGACCGTCGAGGACGGCGTCGCCACCATCATGGTGGACCATCCCCCGGTCAACTCGCTGTCGGCGGAGGTGATCCGCGAGCTGCGCGAAGTCGTAGCCCGCATCAAGGCCGACCGCGCGGTCAAGGCCGCGATCATCACCGGAGCCGGGAGGTTCTTCATCGCGGGCGCTGACCTGCGCGAGATCGCCGGCATCGCCGACGCCCGTCAGGGCGCCGAGTTGGCCCGGCAGGGGGAGCGCCTGTTGCGCGACATCGAGCTGCTGGAGGTTCCCGTCATCGCCGCCATCAACGGCACCTGCCTCGGTGGGGGCACCGAGCTCGCGCTCGCCTGTCACCTGCGCATCGCCGGCGAGCGCTCCCAGATCGGCCAGCCCGAGGTCAACCTCGGCATCATCCCCGGCTTCGGCGGCACCCAGCGGCTGCCGCGGGTGGTGGGGAGCGCCCGGGCGCTGGAGATGATCCTGACCGGCGATCCCATCACCGGTGCCGAGGCCAAGGCGGCGGGCCTGGCGCTGGAGAACCGCCTCTTCGGCGAGATCTGCGAGACGCGGGACATGCGCGAGGGTGTCGGCGCCTTCCTCGAGAAGCGCCGGCCGAAGTTCACCGATCAGTAGGGCGCGCCCGCCTTGCGGCCGCGCGTTCACTCCAGGAGGGACGAATGGATTTCGACCTGTCGGAACATGACATGCTGCGCGAGGTCACGCGCGGGTTCGTACAAAACGAGGTCAAGCCGCTCGCGCGGCGCATTGACGAGGAGGAGCAAATCCCCCGGGAGCTGCTGGAGAAGATGGCGGAGCAGGGCTACTTCGGCCTCCCCTTCCCGGAGGCGGTCGGGGGCGTGGGCGCGGGCGAGATCGGCTACTGCGTGGTGCTGGAGGAGTTCGCGCGGGCCTCGGCCTCGGTGACGGTGATGCTGTCGGCGCACACCTCCATCGGCGCCATGCCCATCTACCTGGACGGCACCGAGGAGCAGAAACGCAAGTACCTGCCCGACCTGTGCAGCGGCAACAAGATTGCCGCCTTCGCCCTCACCGAACCGGGCGCGGGGTCGGACGCCGCCGGGATCTCGACGGCGGCGGTGCGCGATGGCGATGACTTCGTCCTCAACGGCTCCAAGCTCTACATCACCAATGGCGATATCGCCGACGTCATCTGCGTCTTCGCGGCCACCAACAAGTCGCGCGGGGTGCGCGGCGGCATCACCGCCTTCATCATCGAAGGCGACATGCCGGGCTTGTCGCGCGGACCCAAGGAGAAGAAGATGGGGATCCGCGGCTCCGGCACCTGCGAGCTGTTCTTCAAGGACCTGCGCGTGCCCAAGGACAACGTCATCGGCAGGGTGGGGATGGGCTTCTTGACCGCGATGAAGACCCTGGACGTCGGGCGCCTGAGCCTGGGCGCGGCCTGCACCGGCGCCGCCAAGGAGATGATTGATCTCAGCATCGCCCACGCCGCGCAGCGCGTGCAGTTCGGCGAGCCCATCATCCGCAAGCAGGGC
The DNA here is from genome assembly GCA_035527535.1 of Armatimonadota bacterium. Taxonomy (NCBI): domain Bacteria; kingdom Bacillati; phylum Armatimonadota; species Armatimonadota bacterium. Next base: position 11,751 of record DATLAK010000180.1, on the reverse strand, counting down.
ATTCAGTGGATGCTGGCGGACATGGCCGCCGACGCCTTCGCCATGGAGAGCATGACCTATCGCGGGGCGTGGATGTACGACCAGGGGATGAAGATCACCCGCGACGCCGCCATCATCAAGCTCTTCTGCTCGGACGCGCTCGACCGGGTGGTGGACAAGGCGGTGCAGATCCACGGCGGCATGGGCTACATGCGGGACTATCCGATCGAGATGTTCTATCGCGATTCGCGCATCAACCGCATCTTCGAGGGCACCAACGAGGTGCAGCGCATGGTCATCGCCGGCAGCCTGACCCGCCAGGGGCGGTTCTGACCGCGCCCCCATGCGGACCCCATCAGTGAGACGAGGAGCCGAGAGTGATGAACGTCATCGTCTGCGTCAAGCAGGTCCCCGACACCGCGGCGGAGATCACGCCCACCGGCAACGGAGCCGCCATTGACACCCAGGACCTGGCGTGGGTCGTCAATCCCTATGACGAGTACGCGCTGGAGGAGGCGCTGCGCATCCGCGAGCGCGAGGGCGGCGCCGTCACCGCCATCTGCATGGGCTCCGAGGGCGCGGCGACGGCCCTGCGCACCGCCGCCGCCATGGGGGCCGATGACATCGTCCATCTGACCGACCCGGCGTTCGCGGGCGCCGACCCCCATGCCGCCGCGGCGGTGCTGGCGGCGGCGATCAAGGGCCGCGATTACGATTTGATCTGGTGCGGCAAGCTGGCGGTGGATGACGCCTACGGCTACGTGGGCGCGGCGCTGGCCGAAGCGCTCGGCCTGCCGCACATCGCGGCCGTGGTCAGGGTCGAGATCGCGGAGGGCAAGGTCATCGCCCGGCGCGAGACCGAGGCGGGCACGGCGGTGGTGCGCTGCCCGCTGCCGGCGGTGCTCACCGCCGACAAGGGGCTCAACGAGCCGCGCTACCCCAAGGCCATAGACATCATGAAGGCCAAGCGCAAAGAGGTGCAGACGATGGACGCGGCCGCCGTCGGCGTCAGCGCGGAGACCATAGGCGCGGCCCGCGCGGCGACGCGCATCGTCAAGTTCGAGCTGCCCCCGGCGCGCGGCGGCGGGACGGTGATCGAAGCGCCGGTGGCGGAGGCGGTGGCACGGCTGGTGCAGGCCCTGCGCGACGAAGCGAAGGTGCTGTGACGGGGAAGCCTTGCGACAGCGCGCACGGGACACACAGAGGGATCATCGTCTGGACTTCGCCCGGCGTCCGCCGTGGTTGAGACTGGGCGCAGAAAGGGATCGTTGTGGCTGACGAGATACTGGTAGTGACGGAGCTCGCCGACGGCGCCCTGCGCCCGGTGAGCCTGGAGCTGGTGAGCGAGGCCCGGCGTCTGGCCGATGCGCGCGGCGGCGCGGTGGTGGCGGCGGTGGTGGGTGACGCCGAGGCGCACGCGCCGGCGTTGGCCGCCTACGGGGCCGACCGCATCTACGGCCTCACGGGCGCGGCGCGCGCCCCGGTGTCGGCGCTCGAGGCGCTGGCGCGCGAGATCCAACCGGAGAGCATTCTGGCGCCCGCGACCGCGATCGGCAGCGACCTGGCGGCGGCCCTGGCGGCACGCCTGGGTGCGGGGCTGGCCCCCAATTGCATCTCGGTGGCGGCCGACGCGCCGACGCAGAAGCGCCCGATGTACGCGGGCAAGGTCATCGCCACCGTCGCCATCGAGACCCGCCCGCGCATCATCACCGCGCGCCCCCGCGCGTTCGCCCTGGGCGCGTCCGATGGGTCGCGCCTGGCGGAGGTCATCACCATGCCCGCCCCCGGACCGGCGCCGACGGAGGCGGTGGTCGAGCTGCTGGAGCTGATCAAGCCTGAGCGCCAGGAGCTCGATGTCGCGGAGGCGGAGGTGGTGGTGTCCGGGGGCCGCGGGCTGGGCGGGCCGGACGCCTTCGCCATGCTGCGAGAGCTGGCGGAGCTGCTCAATGCGGCGGTGGGCGCCTCGCGCGCGGCGGTGGACGCGGGGTGGATGCCCCACGCCCATCAGGTGGGGCAGACGGGCAAGGTGGTGTCGCCGCGGCTCTACCTGGCGTGCGGCATCTCCGGCGCCATCCAGCACCTGGCGGGGATGCGGTCGTCCCAGGTCATCGTCGCCATCAACCAGGACCCCGAGGCTCCCATCTTCGCCAAGTGCGACTACGGCATCGTCGGCGACGTGTTCGAAGTCGTGCCCGCCCTGACTGCGGAGCTCAAGCGCGCCGGGGTGGGAGGAACGTAGCCGCGGATGAGCGCATGTACCCGATAGCGAAATCGGTTATCTTCACGCTGCTGTTAATCGCCGCGGTGGTCATCTTCGCCGCCAACTGCCTGCGCCTCTATCGCGCGATGCGGTTGGGTCAGCCCGAGAATCGGCGCGGGAGCGTGGTGCGGCGTATCGGCCACCTGCTGTACTACGGCTTCCTGCAGCGCCGCGTTATCGCGGCCGGCGGCAGCGCGCATCACGTCTTCATCTTCTGGGGCTTCCTCGTCCTCATGCTCGGTAACCTGGCTTTCATCGCCGGGGGGATTCACCCGCGACTGGGGTTCGATCTCCTCGGCCCGACGGCGGCGGGGGTATTGCGGGCGAGCCAGGACATCATGGCGCTAGTGGTACTTTTCGCCATCAACTACGCCGTCTTTCGCCGCTGGGTGCTGCGGCCCCGGCACATCGAGCCGCTCAGCCCCGACGCCTTCATCATCATCGGCCTCATCGGCGTGCTGATGGTTGCCATGCTGCTGGCCACGGGCATCGAGATGGCGACTGGGCAACTGTCATACTCGCGGTGGACCCCTGGCGCGAATACAATTGGCTGGCTGACCTTTAGCTACACGGGGTTGGGCGTGTGGCATGAGGCCCTGTGGTGGCTGCACGCGGTGGTGCTGCTGTTCTTCCTCAACTACCTCCCCTATTCCAAGCACCTGCATATCCTCGCCGCATTGCCCAACGTCTATCTGCGCCGCCGCGGATTCGTGACCGACCTGGCGCGGCTGGACTTCGAGAACTCAGAGGTTTTCGGCGTCGCCAAGGTCACCGATTTCACCTGGAAGCAGCTCCTCGACGGCTATGCTTGCACCCAGTGCGGGCGCTGCGACAACAACTGCCCCGCGTGGAACACCGATAAGCCCTTGTCGCCCAAGCACATCATCGCCGACGCGAAGGACAACCTGCGGCGCAACGCCCCGGCCCTGCTCGCGGGGCGGCGGTGGCGTGACTTCTCGCCCGCGCCGGCGCAGGCGGAGATGTGCGAGCCGCTGATCGGCTTCAAGCAGATCACCCCCGACGCGCTGTGGGCGTGCACCACCTGCGGAGCGTGCATGGAGCAGTGCCCGGTGTTCATCGAGCACGTGCCCAAGATCGTGGACCTGCGGCGCTCGCTGGTGATGATGGAATCGCAATTCCCGGCGGAGCTGACCAACTTCTTCAAGGAGATCGAAACCAACGGCAACCCCTACGCCATGCCCGCCGGCGGACGCACGAAATGGGCGCAGGGGCTGGAGGTGCCGCTGCTGCGCGACCGCCCTGACGCCGAGTATCTCTACTGGGTGGGATGCGCGGGGGCGTTTGACGATCGCAACCGTCCGGCGAGCCAGGCGCTGGTGCGCTGCCTGCAGGCGGCGGGGGTGTCGTTCGCCATCCTGGGGGCGGAGGAGCCCTGCTGCGGCGATGCGGTGCGGCGGCTGGGCAACGAGTACCTGTTCGAGGCGATCGCGCGCGCCAACGTCGAGCTCCTCAACGGCTGCGGGGTGAAGAAGATCGTCGTCACCTGCCCGCACGGGTTGAACGTGCTCAAGCACGAGTACCCGTCGTTCGGCGGACACTACCAGGTGGTGCACCACAGCGAGCTGCTGGCGGAGCTGCTGGCCGCCGGGCGTTTGCCGGCGCGGCCCGACGGGCGCGCGCGCATGACGCTGCACGATTCGTGCTACCTGGGGCGCTACAACGGGATCTATGATGCGCCGCGCGCGGCGCTGCGGCGGTCGGGGGCGCAGATCGTCGAGATGCCGCGGCGGCGGCGCACCAGCTTCTGCTGCGGCGCTGGCGGCGGGCGCATGTGGATGGAGGAAACCCTGGGGCGGCGCATCAACGCCGAGCGCACCGCGGAGGCCCTGCGCACCGGCGCCCCGACGATCGCGGTGGCGTGCCCCTTCTGCCTGACCATGCTCGACGACGGCGTCAAGGACGCCGGCGCCGACGGGGTGGTGGTGCGCGATATCGCGCAGGTGATCGCCGAAACCATCGCCGGCTGAGAGCTTGCGCCACAACGGGAATCCGCTTCGCGAGGAGCGGCGCCATGACCGGACAGCCGATGACCATTCCCGAGGTCTTTCGCGCGCAGGTGGCGCGCTACGGCGAGCGCGCCGCGCTCCGGTATAAGCGTGGCGGGGTTTATGACGACATCTCGTGGACCGAGTACGGGCGGCGGGTGCGCGAGCTGGCGCTGGGGCTGATCGCGCTCGGCCTGGAACCGCAACGGCAGGTCGCGCTACTCAGCGAGAACCGCCCGGAGTGGGTAGTCGCCGACCTTGCGATCCTGTCAGTCGGTGCGGTTACCGTTCCCATCTACGTCACGCTGACGCCGAAGCAGGTGGAGCACATCCTCGCCGATTCGCAGGCGCGCGTCGCCATCGTCTCCGGTTCCGAGCAACTGCGGAAGGTGCTGGCGGTCAAGGGCAGCCTGCCACGCCTCGCGCACATTATCTGCTGTGAGCCTCCTCAGCCGCGCCCCGATCCGATGGTGTTCTCACTGGCGGAAGTGATGGCGGAGGGCGCCGAGTGGGAGCGCACGCGCGGCGCCGCGGCCCTGGAGCAACGGGCGGCTGGGCTGCGCTCCGACGACCTCGCCAGCATCATCTACACCTCCGGCACCACCGGTGAGCCCAAGGGGGTCATGCTCACCCACGACAACTTCCTATCCAACGCGCGGGCGTGCCTGGCGGTGCTGCCCGTCGGCCAAAGCGATGAGCTGCTCAACGTCCTGCCGCTGAGCCATATCTTCGCCCGCACCTGCGATCATTACATGATGATGACGGCGGGGGCGACCGTTTCCTTCGCGCAGACGGCGGAGTCGGTGGCGGAGAACATGGTGGAGGTGCGGCCGACGATCATGACCGCGGTGCCGCGGCTGTACGAGAAGCTCCACGCGCGGGTGATGGAGATGGTGGCGCAGACCACGGGCGCGAAACGCGCGATCTTCGAGTGGGCGCTGGGCGTGGGGGCGGCGCGCATGACGGCGCGGCGCCAGGGGCGCCGCCTCTCCCCCTGGCTCCGGCTCGAGTGCGCCGTGGCCGGCAGGCTCGTGTTCACCAAGCTGCGGGAGCGCCTGGGGGGACGCCTGCGCTTCTTCATCTCCGGGGGGGCGCCGCTGTCGCGCGAGATCGCCGAGTTCTTCGGCGGCGCCGGCATCATCATTTGCGAGGGCTACGGCCTCACCGAGAGCTCGCCCGTGATCTGCGTCAACCCTATACCCGCGGTCAGGTACGGCACCGTCGGCCCGCCGATCCCCGGGGTCGAGGTGCGCATCGCCGACGACGGCGAGATCCTCACCCGCGGGCCCCATGTCATGCAGGGGTATTTCGGGCGGGAGGCGGAGACCGCGCGCACCATCGCTGGCGGCTGGCTGCACACCGGCGACATCGGTTTTCTCGATGAAGCAGGCTACCTCACCATCACCGATCGCAAGAAGGATATTATCGTCACCGCCGCAGGCAAGAACGTCGCCCCGCAGCTCATCGAGAACGCGCTCCAGACCGACCCCTTCATCAGCCAGGTCGTCGTCCACGGCGACCGCCGCAAGTTCCTGAGCGCGCTCATCGTGCCCGACTTCGAGCGCCTGGAGCCGTGGGCGCGGGAGCAGGGGCTGAGCTTCGCCTCGCGCGCCGAGCTGGTGGGGCGGCCCGAGGTGCGCGCATTGATAGAGCAACGGAGCGCAGACCGGCTGCGCGACCTCGCGCGCCACGAACAGATCCGCCGCTTCACCCTGCTCGACCGCGAATTCACCATCGCTGCCGGCGAGGTCACTCCCAGCCTCAAGCTCAAACGCCGGATCATCGCCGAGCGCTACCGCGCGCTGATCGAGGACCTATATCGGGAGCGGTGACGAGGAGTAATCCGCGCACTCGTGCGCCGACGGTGCATTGCGCGGATGGGACCGGAATTGGGGACCGCCCGGCATGTGATGTGATCGGCAATAAGGCCTGTGGGAGGAGATTATGACGACGGACATCTGTGAACACCCGTGGAAGCACGCGGTCACACCGTTCCGAATCGCGGGCGAGCTCTACTACGTGGGCAACCGCGACGTGTCATGCCACCTGATAGACACCGGCGAAGGGCTGGTGCTGCTGGACACCGGCTTCCCACAGACCGTCTATCTGTTGACCGAGAGCATACGTCGGCTGGGGTTTGACCCGGATGACATCGCTTGGATCTTGCACCTGCATGCGCACTACGACCACTGCGGCGGGACCCCAGCGCTGGCGGAGCTTACCGGCGCCCGCACCGCGCTGGGGCAGGCGGACGTCACCATCATTCGCGATCATCCCGAGCTGACGTGGACGCCGGAATACGGAACGGAGTGGCACGAAGGATTCGACGTTGACCGGCCGCTTGACGACGGTGACGTGATCACCATCGGGAACACCGATATCCGCTGTATCCACTCTCCCGGCCACACTCCGGGCACGATGTCGTATTTCTTCTCCGTCGAGGAGAGCGGGCGGGCGTGGCGCGTCGGCATACACGGCGGTCCGGGAGTCAATACCCTCACCGATGAGTACATGCGGAAACACAACCTGCCGAGCAGCCGCCGGGACGACTACCTCCGTACTTTGTTTCGCCTCAGGGAGCAAACGGTTGACATCTGCATCGGCGCGCATCCGGGCCAGAATCAGACGTTCGACCGGCAGGCAGCCAAGACCGAGGACCATAATCCCTTCATCGATCCCGGTTCCTGGCGGGCATTCCTGGATCAGCTCGATGCGCGGGCCCGGATGCAGTGGCGATAGCCCCCGCCCCTGCGCCCTGCTCGACCGTGGGTTCACAGTGGCGACCGGCGAGGTCACCCCCAGCCTCAAGCTCAAGCGCCAGATCATCGCCGAGCGCTACCGCGACCTCATCGAGGAGATGTACCAAGAGAAGTGAGCGGCCGCGTCTAATCACGGCCGAGGGCCCCGACGAATGGCTAGGGCCGCCTGATCGGCCCGCCACGTCCCTAGGTCAGAGACCGGGATGGCGGCCTTTAGGCCTAGCCAGCGGCCCGAAGGGCCTAGCCATCGGGATTCGGAAATGGCTGCGCCACCCCCCCCTGAATCCTCAAGCGACGCCTCCCGCCTGCCGATACTTTGACTGGCGCCATCACGCCCCGGAGACGCTCATGTCCAGTCCCAGCCCTGCCCGCCCCGAGGCCTATGTCCTGTCGCTGCTGAGCGAGGGTAAGTTCGATATCGCGCTGGAGGTGATCGCCGAGCTCGGCAGCCCCGAGCTGTATTGGCCGGATTTCCACAATCACGCGCAGCGCCTGGCGGCGGCGAGAGGCCGCTGGGCGCCGGCACGGGCAGAATGATTCCTGCAGTCGGCGGCGAAGACGGTTCACGTGTGGGGGGATCTGTTCGAGGTCCAAGCGTGGTCATCCCGTGGCGCCGCCCGCCAGAAGCGGATCGTCGCCGTGTGGGCGCTGCTGTGTGTGTTGGTGGTCGCGGCCCTGTACTGGCCGATCATATTCACCGGTTTTCGCATCCCCGATCACGACGAACGGCTGATCATCAACGCGGTGCGCCCGCACGGTCTGCTCGGTGCGCGCCACTACTTCGAATCATCCTTCTGGGGGCGCACGATCAGCCCCACTTACGTGTACTACCGCCCCATCGCCCTCACCTCGCACGCGATTGATTACTGCTTATGGGGGGAGAATCCCCACCCCTCCCACGCCGTCAACCTCGCGCTGCACGCGATAGCGGTGTTGCTGTTGGGGTGGCTGGTGGCCCTGCTGGCGGGCAACTGGCTGCCGGGGATGATGGCGGGTGCGCTTTACGCCGTGCTGCCCACGCACGCCGAGCCGGTGGCGTGGATCGCCGCGCGCATGGACCTGCTCTGCGGGATGTTCACGTTGGCCGCGATGATCGCTCTCATGCTGGCGCACCAACGGCGGGCATGGTCGCTGGTCGCGACGGGCGCGCTGCTTTTCCTGCTGGCGGTGGGGTCCAAGGAGACGGGCGGGGCGCTGGTGGCGGTGGTCTTGGCGTGGGCGCTGACTACGCGACGTGGGACGCGCCGGTTGGCGCTGTGCGCGGCAGCGATCGTGGGGGCGCTGGCCGTGGGCTATATAGCTTTTCGCCACTTCTCGGGCACCATCGTTGCACCCCCCCAGCGTCACCCGTTCCGCCACCTCGGCATGCGTCTGCACGGCTACTACCTCTCGCGCCCGCTGGCCCGGCTGTGGGAGGCGATCCAGCTGCGCAGCCTGGGGTGGGCGGACGGGCTGGGGCTGGCGCGCGGCGTCGGCGCTGGAGTGCTGCTGATGGGCTCTCTGTCGGCGGCGCTGGTGATGCTGACATGGCGCATCGCCTTCTATCTGCCGGCGCTGATCTTCGTCCAGGCCGATGATCGCTACCTCTACGCCCCCGAGATGGGGTCGGCCGCCCTCATCGGGATAGTCCTATGGCAGGCGGCGCGGTGGCTCAGGCGCTGCCGGGAGGGCTTGCAGTGGCTTGCCATTGGCGCATACGCCTGGCTGGTCATCGCCCAGGCGGCGGCGCTGCGTCAGGCCCTGCTGCCGTGGCAGGCGTTCTGATGCCCGGCGGCTACCATTAGTGATACGTACGCCCCACGCGCGAGAGGCGAATCCACCCGCTCGGACGCCGCGGCCGAGAGTGGGTGTTGTGCAGCAACCCGCCCTCGTTATTCCACTCGTACTGCCCGCGCACCGTGACCGCGTCGCCCGCGCGCACCGGTGCGCGGGGCGCCAGCTCCAGGTTATGCGAGACTAGCAGCGTCTGGCCGCGCGCGGTGCGCAGGATGAAGCGCTGGTGACGCGGGGAGCGGGTGTCGTCGTCGAGGATGCGCGCGACCACGCCAGGGACGGTGAGCACGATCCCCGAGGTCCGCAGCGCGAAGGCGCGCTCGGCAGCGCGGGCGCCGTCAGGCCGGCGGGCGCACAGCGCCCAGAGGCCGGCGACCGCCAGCGCGAGGCCGAGGCATGTCCATGTCCATGTCCGACGCTTCACTGTCGCTCCTGGGGGCGGTGACGTGGCTAGGCGCAGAGCGCCGCCATCCCGGCCCGAAGGGGCCTAGGGACCGGTGAAGACATTGCCGTCCACCGGGCAGGGGCTAAGCGGATAGACCCAGTCGGGGTTGGTCCAGATGCCGCAGTTGAGCTTGACGCCTTGGCGGGCGACCAGCACCGGGCACTGGCCGTAGATGGCGTGCATGCCCTGGAACGTCTGGCAGCCGTCGCTGGTGCGGCCGCAGCGGAGGCAGACGAACTTGGGGGCGATGCGGCTGCCCTTGACGCGCCGGTAGCCGAGGAAGCGCACGGGGCCGCGGCACTTGATGCACGTCGCCCCCTCCAGCCGCGCGAAGTTGAGGCGCATGAACTGGGGGCCGTAGCGCATGGGGACCAGCTCTTGCTCGTAGCGCGGGGGGAGCAGCACCAGCTTGGGGATGGGTAGGCCCACCCGGTCCATCGCCACGTGCAGTTCCGGCACCAGCTCGACGAAGGGCTCGGCCAGCGCAGCGCGCTCGATCGGGCGCGCGCTGCCGGTGACGGCGGCGGACAGCAGCAGGAGCACGCTTACCAGCACGCTGCCAATCACCGCCCCGGCGGCCCCGCCGCCGACGTGGTCGAGCAGGGGCCACAGCGGTCGCCGCTCGGCGATGTGGCCGAAGAGGTAGCCGACGCCGACGGCGATCGCTACCGCGGCGACGATGAACCCCACGAGATCGCGCACCAGCGGCGGGAAACCGATGAAACCCAGCACCGCCGCCGGCGCCGGATAGACCAGAGAACCGAGCCCCAGGGCGAGAAACAGCGCGGCCAGATCGCCCAGGCCGCGCAGCAAGCCGCGCGTCACCGCGTAGTAGATGTTGACGCCGAGGATGACGATGATGAACAGGTCAACCTGGTTCATGGGGAACGCCTAGCGGCGTACACGCACCCGCGGCCAGCCGGCGGGGCAACGCGTCCTCCTGCCCGCTTCCTATTGCCTGCTGACGCGGCCGATGCGGCGCACCGCCACCCAGATCATGGCGGCAAGCGCGGCGACCAGCACCAGCCGGTACCACCCCGGGCGATAGCCGAATATCCACGGCCACAGGCTGACCAGGGCCAGGAGGATGAGCACCCATTCGATGATCTCGCCGCGTTTCATCCGCTTGACGGTGGAGGTTTCGCGCGCTGGCCGCTCGTTCCTGCCGAGCCGCGGCGTCCGCGACGTCGGGCGACTTCACTCATGCCAGTGCCCCTCTCTCAAGACGCACGCCACCACGCCATCCTCGGGATCAAGCAACAACCGATGGAAGACCTTATCGAGCCTCCCTCCCGCTGTCCTGGCGAACGGCTTCTTCACCCGCCCCATCAGGTAACTGAGAAGCTGCACGTTCTCCGCTCCGGCCCGCAGGTAATCATAGACGTGTCTGCCACAGTATACTCCTCCCGTGGCCGAGATCGCCAGTCCCGGGAGCCGTTCCCGGATGCTCCTTATCTGGGCCAGATTCCTCTGCCTCAGCTCCTCGCCTCCGTGTCCTGACTGGAACTGGGGCTTGTAGATTCGGTTGGCCACAACCACCCCGTCTGCTCCTCCTGCCGCCGCTGCTTCAGCCATCCGAAGCTGAAACTCCCGGTCCCAGTCCAGGTTCAGCAGCTTGGGAACCACGCGGAGCTCTGGAGAGACGGATTTGATGAACCCGGTGCAACTGCGATACCAGCGAAGGATGTTCTCCTGGTCTTCTGTGTAGCTGTCTCCCGAAAGGAAAGGACAGAAGTCAATCTCGAGGTGCCGATAGCCGGCTTGGAGGAGAAGGCTTGCCGTATGGCCCCACTCATCCTCGAGGAAATCGTGGCCCGGAAGCGGCAGGTGGCAGAGAAACGAGGCGAAGCAGTGGAAGCCCGCCGAGCCCACCAGCCGCTTCGCGTCCCTGGCAAACTCTAGGTACTCGGCAAGCGGCCTGGCATCAAGGCGGCCGTCCCAGTGGATGATCGGCCGCGCCCCCTCGATATCATCAGGCTCGTAGACAGTACGCACATAGGTGGGCTGCTTCCTTTGGGCAATCATGGCGCAGCCGCCTGCTGCGTCTTCGCCCACCACCGACTTCAGCACGGCTCCCGCGTAGCCGGCCCGCACGATCGCCTTGATCTGGGACAGGCTGACGGTCATGGAACCGGGGGCGACGAGAAGAGGATTGCGGAGCGCCAGCCCTTGATACCTGGCGGCAACCGAGAGGCCGAACTCGTTCTCGATCAGCCCCTCCGGGGTCTCAGGCCACGGCTCTTGTCCGAGCTGTTCGTGCAGTTCCGATAGACGCTTCAGCCGGTTCAAGGGTCTTCCTCCCCCTGTGGCAAGTCGCCTCGTCTCACGCCTGCCCGATGATCCGGACGAAGGCGCCAGGCGAGGCAATCCGCACGCCCCGGTATTCGTCCAGCGCGAGCAAATCTGGCCCCGAAAAACGGACACCAAGTTAGGTTGTCCTGGCCCTGGATTGCATCTCGAAAGCGACCAGGGCCAGGAGGATGAGCACCCATTCGATGATCTCGCCGCGTTTCATCCGCTTGACGGTGG